>DATGCY010000725.1:0-3199 GCA_035311385.1 Candidatus Methylomirabilota bacterium | reverse complement strand
GTATCTCGGTCCCGATGATCCACGATGGCGCGTGGGAGCAGGGGCACGAAGAGAAGGACCAGGGCCGTGGTGCCCGCGTTGAGCCACACCAGTTCCGGGAAGCTCCAACCCCGGCTGTCGAGGAGCCAGGCCCCGAACACGTCGGAGCCGCCCAACGCGAAATTGCGCGCGCTCATCATGAGGGAGAACCCGAGACTCTCACAACCACGCGGCGTGGCGCGCACGGCAAGGTCCATCAGGGCCAGCTCCGACCAAATGCCGACGAGGCCGCTCACACCGTGGACGACTGGTGCGGTCCAGTAGCTATAGACGAGGTAGAGCAGCGTCCCGAGCGCATTGGTTGAAATGGCGACGAAGAGGAGCCGTCGCAGCGTGAGCCGCCGGCACACGATCGCGTAGACGGCGGCGCCGGTGAGCCCGGTGGCACCCTCGATGGTCTCCATGAAGCCGATGTAGGGTGTGCTGAAGCCCAGCACGCTCGTCTGGCGGTAGAGCAACGGTGTGGTAAAGCCAGGCGTGATGTACACGAGGGCAAGGAAGATTCCCGCCGCCCACAGCGTCCATGACTGCGCGAGCGTCCTGAGCTGCGCCGCCGCGTGATGCAGCACCTCGCGGCTCCAGGCCGCGTGCGGCGGCTCCCGCAACACGAAGACCGTGGCCACCGCGAGTGTGAGGAGGAGCCCGGTGGCGATGCCCGCCGTCCATCCGAAGGCTACGGTGGCGAGATAGCCGCCGAGGATGCCGTTGCCGAGCGAGACCGCGCTCTGCACGGCCTGGCGGATCGACGTAATACGCCCCGAGACGCTGTACTGCTGTCCTGCCTCCACCATGAGCCCCCCCATCACCGTGCTGGCCATGACCATGAAGGCGTTGGCGGCAATGGCCACGACCAGGAACCAGTCGTACCGATGAGGGATGATGCCCAGGACGAACCAGCTGAGAGCGGCCAGGCCCGCACCGGCAATCATGTAGTGCCGCCGCCGCGTGCCGAAGAGCGGGAACGCGTCGGAGAGGAGACCGGCCAACGGCTTCACGTTCCAGGCGAAGGTCGACACGAACATGAAGGTGGCGAGGCCCTGGGCGGTGAGATGCAGATCGTCCTTGAGCAGGATGCGCAGGGGCAGACGGCCGATCACGCCGGGCTGGGCGATGGTCGTGACGAAAGCGCCGAGCCCTACCATTAGATAGTACTGGCGGAGGGTGAGGCCGGTGTTGGGCACTTCAGCCCGTCGCGCCTCGCGCATCACATGCCCCTTACGAATGGTTGTCACGCGATAGGGACGCTACCACTTGCGCGGGACTCGGCACCAGCCGCGGCGGGGCTTCCGCGCAGGAGCACAGCCAACGGAAACCGCGTTGTCAGTCACCGCACAGCTCGGCCTGAGCCGAGGCGAGCACCCAGGGTCCTCTCCATGAAGTGGCCGCCGATCGGCATGAGGATGGGGGCCGTCAGGGACGCTTGATCCGGACGTCCTCCAGCGGGCCGGAGTAGGCGAAGCTCCGAATCAGGTTGATCCCCGGCTCCTCGACGCGCGGCCCGACACCCCAGATGAACGCCAGCTCGTAGATCGGGATCTGGATGACGCGGTCGTGGAGGATGCCCTGGATCTGATGAAGCAGCGCCTCGCGCTTCTTCGGATCCGTCTCCCGCGCCTGGCGCTGGAACAGATCCTCGACCTCGGGAATCACGCCCGATGTGTAGACGCCGTTTTTGCTGACGTAGGCCTCGAGCCGGGTGGCCGCGTTGCCCCCGGCTCCCGTGATTCCGACGATCACGTTCTTCAGCTTCTTCTCGCGCCACGCCGTCGTCATGGCCGCGCGCTCCATGGTCCGGATCTTGGTCCGGATGCCTATGTTCTGCAGGTAGCCGGCGAGCGCCTCGCCCATCGAGAAGTAGGGTGGCCATGGATAGAGATCACCGGCGTCGAAGCCGTTGGGGAAGCCAGCCTCGGCAAGCAAGCGCTTGGCCTTGGCGGGATCGAACGGGTCGGGCTCGAAAAACCGTGAGAACTGCAGGACGCGCGGGATCAGCGAGCCCGTGGGGAACGAGAAGCCGAGCGTCTCGGCCTGGTTGAGCGCCCGACGGTCGATGGCGAGACTCGCCGCTTGCCGCACGCGAACGTCAGACCAGGGCGACTTCGGATCCCACTGGTCGGGCAGATCGAGCCAGAAAGTGCCTTGCGACTCCTTGGGAGCGACGAGCTTGAAGCCCGGGGTCCGCTGGATGTCCTCAGCTACCGGCCCAGTGAAGAGGTAGGCGATGTCGACCTCACCCTTCTTGAGCGCGGCGGCGCGCGTGGTCTCCTCGGGCATGCTCCTGAGGACGAGGCGCTTCACGTGCGGCACCTTGCGCCAGTAACCCTCCCACGCTTCGAGCACCAGTTCCACGCCAGGGTTGAAGCTCACGAACTTGTACGGACCCGCTCCGATGGGCGCGCGCTTGAAACCGTCGTCGCCCACCTTCTCGACGTAAGCCTTCGGCACGATCCACCCGGCGCCGGTGGCCGACGTCCCGTAGAACGTCATGAAATCGGGCCACGGCTCCTTGAGCACGAAACGGATCCGGCCGGGATCCACGATCTGAATCTCGCGCACGCGCTCCTTGAGGAGCTTGAACCCCGCGCCCTTGTACCGCCCGAACGAGAACTTCACGTCGACCGCCGTCACCGGTTCCCCGTTGTGGAACTTGACGCCCTTGCGGAGCACGAACTCGTAGATGAGGCCGTCCTTCGATTCCGTCCACGACTCGGCGAGGCTCGGCGTGTTGAGCCCGGCGGGCATGGGCTTGACGAGTGCGTCGTGGAGTCCGTAGAGCACCATGAACGGGGTGATGATGCCTTCGGTCTCCGCCGGATCGAGCCATCGTGAGGCCAAGGTGATGTGCACACCCCAGGTCATGGTGCCCTCCGGGGCAGCGCTTGCCGCGCCAGCGGCTCCGAGGGTGAGGGTGGTGAAAAGGACGGCAGGCAGGACGCGCCACTTCGTGACTCGCATGCTCTTCCCCTTCATGGAGTCAGGGCTGGGCACTTCCCCGGTGACATCTGGTTGGCGGCGATCTTGCGCTCGCGAGGACCGGGCAGTCAAGGCGCGCGACGACGAACACAGCCACCGGCGCTTGGAATCGAATAGCGCGCCGTCTCGACGTCACCTCGGCCACCATCAGCGCCCGACTGGGTCTTCCGAGCGTAGGTGTGGCGGT
>DATGCY010000724.1:0-40425 GCA_035311385.1 Candidatus Methylomirabilota bacterium | reverse complement strand
ATGATCCAACCGCAGCCAGCGGCACCGGCGAAGGAACAGGTGCAGCTCGGCAATCGGGTGATCGAGTTGGACCCAGAGGCTGCGGGTGCTGTCCGCCAGTCGTTCAACGATCTGGCGAATGCGTACGGCGTGGCCGTCGATCAGCAACGGCGCCAGATCTTGGACTCGCTGGGGACGCCGGGCTGGCAGCCCCCTGCGGCCCCGCCGCAATTCGAGCCGCCGCCCGGCATCGAGATCCCCGACTCCGATCTCCTCTTCTCGAATAAGGAGGCCTGGCAGGACGCGCTCAATAGCTCGATCGAGCGGCGGATCCGGACGGCGCAGGGCGAGAACGCGGCGCTGGTCCAAGGGGCACTCGGCGCCGTCGATCAGGAACTCCGTCGGCGCGATCAGCGCCAACAGGCGCAATCCGTCCATGACGACGTGATGGAGGAGATGCTCGAGCGCCGGAACCTAGGCGACAACCGCCGGATCGTGCAGACGATCTACAACGAGCAGTACCAGAACCTCGTCAACCTCCCGCTGTCGGTCGCAATCGATCAGCTGGGCCAGATGGCGGAGCAGGAGATCGCGCACATCCGGGGCCAGACCACCGCACCCGCAGAGGCCGCCCCTGCACAGACCGCCCCGCCGGCGTTGCTCCGCTCCGCGCGTCGCGCCGCGGGTGGCGCCGCACCGGCGCCGCAGCAACCGAAGACCATCTCGGATCTGATCCGCCATCGGCAGGCCATCCTACTCGGTCGAGAGAATGCCGCCTGATGGGTGATCTGCTCACACTTGAAGCACCTCCTGTTCTTCCGGAGCACCACAAGCGATGTCCGGATTGTCGGGTCGTGAAACCCCATGCCGCATTCGGCAAACACCGCCGGATGCCTGATGGATTGCAATTCTACTGTCGTACGTGCACGGCTAAACGAGGCCTAGCCACACGCCGCGCCAATCCGGCACGACAGCGCGCAGTTGTTCGTCGCTCGTACGAGAAGAACAAACCGAAGATCCTTGCACGCGGCAAATTATTGCGCCGTCAGCGGTGTGACGAACTGATCGCCCGCCTCAAAGCGGCACCGTGCGTGGATTGTGGTGGTCACTTCCCGCCCTGCGCAATGGATTTCGATCACCGGCCTGGTACGGAGAAGCTCTTTCAGTTTGGCGGCAGCGAGCTCGTCCGGCGCTCGCTCGAAAAGACCTTGGCGGAGATCGCCAAGTGCGACTTGGTCTGTGCGAATTGCCACCGCATGCGGACGTGGCGGCGGCATCGAGGAGAATAGGAGAGCGCGGATATGCAAACCTGGAGCCAAGATACGCCGACGGGCCCGTTCAGGAATAACTTCCTTTCTGAACAAATGTACGAGGCCGCCTTTGAGAAAGCCGAAGTGATCCAGTGGGTCGAGCCGGTCGACGGCTTTGGGAAGAAGAAGGGCGACACCGTCAACCTCTTCACGATGACCGGCCCGCCGGAATCTCCGACGAAGGGCATCCTCCAGGAGAACATCCGGATTCCAGAAACCGCCGTCGGGATCTCCGGCACCTCGTTCTTGATCCTCGAATTTGGCGAAGCCGTCACGTGGACCAACATCTGGGACGACTTCGCGAAGTACGATCTCCCCGCGTTCGTCAAGAAGCGGCTCCGCGAGATCATGAAGCTCACGTTGGATGTCTCCGCCGGCGATGGGTTCAAGAAGGGCCTGATCACCATGACGCCCAGCTCGGCATCGGGCTTCACGATCGACACGACCGGCACGCCGTCGGTCGCCGCAACATCGGCCATCGGGATCAACCATCTCCAGATCGCCCGGGACTACGCGTATGGCACGCTCAAGATGCCGTACTTCGGGGAGGGCGACGCCTACATCGGGATCGCCAACTGGGCCACCACGCGGTCGGTCCGGAACGATACGCTCTTCAAGGAATGGTACGTGCTGGGCAATCCGGAGAAGCTCCAGCGCGGTGAGATCGGGATGGTGGAGAACATCCGGATCATCGAGACCAACCACGATACCGTGCTCCAGGTGACCACCTCTGCGGGGACGAACATCGGTCAGGCGTTCATCTTCGGAGACGAGGCGGTGGCGTTCGCGGAGGCGCAGACCCCGGAGTTGCGGCTCAAGATCGCGGACGATTACGGGCGGAACTTGGGCTGCGCATGGTACGGGCAGCTCGGGTTTGGCCTCTACCATCCCACCGCGAACCCGCGCGAGGCGCGCGTGCTGCGGATCACCGGCAACAACTTCGCGAACCCGTAAGGAGACACTCCGATGGCAATGGATGCAGGGACATACACCTGGGCCTTTCCCGCGAACGGGCAAGCGACCGACGCCGCGAACGCCGTGGCCGGCAACGTCACCACCACGGGTGACAAGGCATTTTTCGTCGCCTCGGAGGGCGTGGACGTCGTCGAGGTGGGCGCGCTGATCGGCACCGCGACGGCCGCGACGGCCTATGTCTTCACGGCGGCGACGGCCCCGGCGATCGGTGGCAGCTACACCGTGGCGGCGACCGTGACCGGGCCGACGGCAGCGATTGCGGCGGGCGCATGCCTGCGTCGGACCACGAAGATCCATCTCGATAAGGGCCAAGTGCTGCGGTTCAGTGTGACCGGCGCTCCCGCGAGCGGCACGGCGCAGCTCTACGCCAAGTGCTACCCATCCGGCAGCCGCACCGTGGACGTGGTGAGCACCACCTAGGAGGGCGCGATGGCTGCGATCACCCTCGCAGAGATCACCTACGCCACGACCGACAAGATCCTGTCGGCGCCGGGGCGGACCAGACGGATCATCGCCATCTCGTTTCCGACCGGGGCGAATGCCGGGACCAACAACACGTATGCGACCGGCGGCGTGGCACTCGACAAGCTCCAGCTGGGATGTCCCCGCCGGGTCCAGCGGATCGTCGTCGTCGGTGTGACCCCGGTCGCTGGTGCGAGTAATCCGGGGTGGACGTGGAACGGGGACGCCACCAGCCCCAAACTCGTCGCGATGGCGAATGCGGCGGCGGGCGGCGGAGACGCAGAACTCGCGGCAGCAACCGCGATCCCGCCAACGCAGCAGCTTGTCTGCGAGGTTGAGGGCTACTGATGGCGCGGCTTGAACCGGTCCACATCCTTGAGCCCGACCGCGCCACCACGCAGATGACGTGCGTGCGGATCAATCCCACGCGGAGCTTCGCGCATCTCGGGCCGACCGGCATGGCACTCTACACGTGGCAAAATGGCCAGTGGTTCGATCAGGGGGGGATGCCGATTCCACCGGAGCAAGTCCCGGAGGAGTACCGCAACGTCATGGCGGCGACGCCGATCGTGGTCTCCACGGGTGGGCCGGCGATCGTCTGGACGTGCGAATTCTGCGGTGATCAGATGAACAGCTCCGAGAAGGAACAGCACCTGATCGGGCACATTCGGGGCACGTTTGCGACGGTCGGCGCGAAACCGATCGAGACTCCGCAACCTCCAGCCCCAGCCCGGGAGCGGCAGCGGATACCCGCCGCGAGCTGAGCCGCCCATGGGAGCGGTCACCGCTCGAGCACTCTTCCAAGCCCACATTGACGGGCTGACGGCCATGGATGTCTCCACGCTGCCGGTCCCGATCAGTGCGGCGTGGACGATGGATCAAGCGGTCGGGGACATCGACATCGTGACCCTCGCGTCGGGGACAACGACGCTCGCCATGCCGACGGGCGCGACGATGCTCGTCATCATCCCGCCGCCCACCAACGTGACCCCGATCGTCTTGAAGGGCGCCGCCGGCGACACGGGCGTTGCGCTCAATCCCAACTGCGCCACGGTTTTGGCGCTCGCCATCACCCCGCTCATTCTCCAGACGACGGCGGCGATCTCGGCGGTACGCCTGATCTGGCTCTGAGGTGAGGTGCCCGTGGGCTACTTCACCACTGCGGTTGATCTCAAGAAGGATGGCCTCTTCCTCGCCGGCGAGCCCGACGACGGGAATTCACAATATGACGGCCGGGCATACGAGTGGCTGACGATCGTTGAGCGAGCGCTGCTCTCGGGCGGCCAATTCGGGCCGTCGACCGTCGTCCCGTATGACTGGCTCTGGGCGCGGGCGTGGCCGCGGGGCGCGATCCAGTTAAGCCAGCCGATCAACGGCGATCACAAGTTGACGGCGACGTTCACGATGGGCAGCCGTTCCGTGACGGCGCAGATCCTCCCCGACGGCACGTCGCTCGCTGGCTATCGCATCCAAGAAGACACCACCCCCGCACGCCATCTCGTCACCGTCAGTCAGAACGATGTCCCGAACAACGTGACCTACATCACGCTCTCGGAGCCGTGGACGGGGCGCACCAAGTCCGTCACGAGTTGGATGGCGTATCCTGACACCTACGAGCTCCCGACCGACTTCATCCGCGGCACCTCGCCGCTCTTCATCATGGCGTTCCCGGCGAGTGGCTTCCCCTACACGATCGACGTCATCGATCCGCCCGATCTCGAGCGCTACTACCCGCAGACCTATCCGATGGCGGCCGGACGCACACAGAGCGGGCTGCCCGTCGTCGCGGCTCGCGTGACCGAAACGAAGCTCCGGTTCTCGCACTATCTCTACACGCCCGACACGCCCTATCCCGTCCAGATCGAGTTCGAGTACATCCGTCGGCCCGATGTACTCGCGGAGGGCGCGATCCCGATGGTGCCGATCCAGCACCGCCGGATTCTGTCCTATGGGCTCGCGTATCTCATCTTGGCGGACAAGGACGACTCGTCAGCCACACCGGTCTGGCAGCAGTTCCAAGCGCAGTGGAAGGCGATGATGGACGAGTACCGCCGCGGGCTGCGGCGGATGTCGTCCCGGTGGGGCGTTGTCCAGCCGTCCCGCGTGACGCAGGCCTGGGGCCCACCGCTCTGGACGACGGGCGGACTCCCGGTCTGGAGCTGGTAGATGCCGCAGCAGGGCACGGCCTATCTGGTCCCGTTCGGCACGGCGGGGATGGTGTCGCACCCGAACCGCTGGCGGGCGAAAGCTGGCGAGATCCTGATCGGTGAGAACGTGGTGGTGGAGAACGATCTGATCAACAAGGAGCCCGCCGCGACGTACTACGACCCGCAGGGGATCGATTCCCTTCCGCTCCAAGTGGCATGGACTCCGACGACAGCTGGCGCTCCGTCGATCATCGCGATGGTGTTCGTGGACGCGCTCCCCACGTCCCAGTATTTCGGGACACGCCTGCTGACCGGGATCGCTGGCACCGTCACCTCCCCATGGGTCTCCGCGCCGTTCGCCTCCATCGTCGCCGTGGGATGCTTGCACGCCGTTCGCATCTCGGCGCTGACCGGCGGGGCGACAAGCATCACGGACTCGCGAGGCAACACGTACACGCTTCTGACGGAGGTGACGCAGGCATCCGGGCTGCACGGGCAGATCTGGGGTGCCGTGATCACGCAGCAGATCCAATCCGGGGACACGGTGACGATCACGTTCTCGCCAGGCACCGCCAACGTCAACATCATCTCCACCAGCACCAGCGATGTGAAGGTGCCGCTCACCGTTCGCGAGAACGAGAGCGCCTCATCGACGGGATCGACCACCTCCAGCATCAGCGGGATGTCGCAGTCCTACCCCCTCATCGGCATCGCGCTCGCTGCGTCCAGTTCGTCCACCGTCACGCCGGATTATACGAGCACATTCCGATGGACGAATCGCGCCACGGTCAACTCAGGCGCACATCGGCTCGCGGCCCTCACCTCGAATGTCTGGTGGGCATCCGCGCACATCGCGGCGCAGATCGAGTGGGTTCCTGACGACACCTCTGCGATCTCGGGCAGCACGACGGTCGTGGCAGGGTCGAACATCATCACGACCCAAGTGAACACGGTGAACGCGTTCCGTCCCGGGGACATCATCATCGTCGGCGGTGAGTCGCAGGTGGTCAAGGATTTTCCGTCCAGCACGCAGATCTCCACGGTGACGCCGTTCGCGACGAACCAGACCGTGGCGAGCGTCACCCGCCGTGCGGGCCCCGTCCTCATCACCGTCGCGAACATCGAGCAATTCTCGCCCGCAGGCGGCTACATCCTGAAGGAAGATCCGACGCGCGGGGCACTGGGGGCCCACGGCAACCTAGATGCTATCTGGGCAAACTATCCGCTGGCGATGGTGCGTCCCGGGCGCTTTGTCGTCGGCGGCAAGGAGGATGCGTCACGGCTGCGGAAGCTGTTCTATCTGAACGGCGTCGATCCGGTCCAAGTTCTTCCCGGCGACGGGCAGACAGCGGCCCCCATCGCGAAGCCCGCTGCGGACTGGGGGACCACGCAGGACGCCAGCAAGCAACCCCTCAACGGGATCGTGCATCAGGACTCGCTCGTCATCTTCGGGAACCTGAATGATCCGCACCGGATCTACTGGTCGACCCCCGCCGATCACGAGGATTTCCAGACGACGGCGGCACCTGCCGTCCCCTACATGAGCATCCGCGTCGCCTCGAACATCGGGCGGCGGCTCTACGGTGCCGCGCAGTATCAAGGTGTCCTCTACCTCTGGAAATACCCCTACGGGATCTTCTACGTGGATGACACGCCCACGGATCGCCTCCAGTGGAGCTATCGCACGCGCTCCACGGCGCTGGGATGCGCGCCGAGTCCGTATGCCGTCCTCGCCGTGGATGACGACGTGATTTTCTGTGACGCAGAGGGCCACTTTCACTTGCTCTCCGCAGTCGCGAGTCTCGGCGGCACACGGGATTCCGACATCACCCGGGCGCTGGGACTCCACACGTGGACGCAGCAGAACGTCAACATTGGCACCCTGAACACCCTCGTCTCGGTGTACGACACCGCGACCAAGACGGCGTGGTTCGGGCTCCGGAGCGCCAGTGCCTCCGCGCAGACGCCTGCCGACAATGATCTCGTCATCCGGTGGGATTTCTCCCTCGTCCCGCAGGGGGGCCCGATGCGGATGACGACGGCGCGCATGTGGGTGCCGAACGCGTTCTGCTTGAAGCATCGGGATTTCACCGGGCGGCAAGCCGTGGTGATCGGGGAATACGGCAATGCGTGGTTCGTCGAGCCGCAGACATATGGGCGACGTACCGACCGGGATTTCGTGGCGAATGCCGATACTCCGCGCGGGGTGGCGACGCGCATCTCGCTCCCGGAGCTCGATTACGGGGACGCGCAGCCCCCGAACCGCGCCGTCCGGAAATCCTTCCGTGCGCTCGAGATGATCGCGCAGGCGACGGAGAACACGAATCATCCCGTGGCGATGACGATCAACGTCGATGGCGTCTATCGCCAGACACTCCGCTATCCGCAGGGGCCGAACCGCCGCCGTCTGCAACCACTCCAGTGCGGTGACGGCTATTCGCTCTCCGGAGACATCACGACGGATGGCAGTGTCGTCGGGGACGTGCCGTTGATCGGGCTCGTCGTCTACTACGCCCCGACGGGCACCGACCAGTCGCGGAAATCCTGATGCCGCGCCCGCTCTTTTCGCATCAGATGGTCTGGCGGGAGCCCGCCACGGGCGGCGCGCAGGGGCCGACTGGCCCAGGCGTCCCCGCAGGGGGCACGGTGGGTCAGGTGCTCGAGAAGGCATCGGGCACGGACTATGACACGGTCTGGGCTGATCCTCCGGCGGGGTCGCCAGCGTCGCTGGGATACCGCTACGTGCAGGCATCCGCGGCACCGACGTGGACGATCACGCACAGCTTGTCCTTCCGGCCCAACGTGACGGCGGTAGACTCGACGGGCCGCGAGATCATCCCGGGGGACGTGAACTACCCGAATGCGACGACGGTCACGTTGACATTCTCGGCAGCGGTCGGTGGTGAGGCGTACCTGAGCTAGGGGGGATGTGATGCCGACCATCTACGGTTTCGTTGACCTCGTCAAAAACGAGCTCCGCAACGCAGTGATGCAAAACTTGGGCTCCGCACCGGCGTCCCCGGTGAAGGGGCTCATGTATTTCGACACGACCGCCAACACGCTGTACTGGTACGACGGCACGACGTGGCAAGCGGCGAAGGCAGGCGCGGGTGCCACCCCGGCGACGACCGTGACGACGCAGGCGATCGGGGACGCCCCGGTCGTCGGGACCCTGACCAACTTCGCCCGCGAGGATCACAAGCATGGCATGCCGACGTTTGGGGCCGTCACCGCCCAGACGGCATTCGGCGCGGCCTCCGCCACCGGCTCGGCGGTGACGGTGCCGCACTCGGACCACACGCACGGCACGCCGACCCATCTCAACGCGGACCACTCCGCCATCAACCACTCCGCCCTCGCGCCCCCGACCGCAGACGTCTCCTGGGGCGGCTTCAAGCTAACCAACCTCGGGACGCCGACCGCTGCCACGGACGCCTCGACGAAGGGCTACGTCGATGCCGCCATCAACGGCCTCGCTTGGAAGGATGCCGTCCGCGTCGCCTCGACGGCAAACGTCGTCATCGCGACGGGGGGGCTGATTGCGGTCGATGGCGTGACCGTCGCGGCGGGCGACCGCGTGCTGCTGAAGAACCAGACCGCCCCGGCCGAGAATGGGATCTATGTCGCCGCCTCCGGTGCATGGACGCGCTCGACGGACGCTGCCGCCGCGAACGACATCCTGAATGCGGCAGTCTTCGTCTCCGAGGGCACGACCCAGAGCGACACCGCGTGGGTGATGACGACCAACCTCCCGATCACGATCGGGACAACGGCGCTCACTTGGACGCAGTTCGGCGGTCCTGGCTCGTACAGCGCGGGCAACGGCTTGACGCTCACCGGCAACGTCTTTGCCGTGGGCGCCGGCACCGGGATCGTCGTCAGCGCGGGCACGACGGCGGTCGACACCACGGTCATCGCGACGCAAGCCTACGTGAACACCGCCGTCACCGGGATGGCGAAGAAATTCGCCGCTGCCTTAACGGGGACCGCGTCGCCGGAGACCGTCACCCACAACCTGAACACGCGCGACGTGCAGGTGTCGGTCTACAACGGCGCGACGCCGTACACCGCGGTCATGGTCGACTGGGACGCCGCCACCGTGAACACCGTGACGATCCGCTACAACCCGAATCTCGGGGCGGGCTACCGGGTGGTGGTGGTGGGCTAAATGGCGCGCGACTATGGCATCACCAATGCCGCCCCCTACGCGAGCGCCCCTGCGGCCGGCGCGGCGGGGGATACGTACTGGAACACCGGAGAGAAAGCGCTCTACGGCTCGGACGGGACGACCTGGAACAGAGTCGGGCTCGCCTCGATCGGCACGACCGCGCCGACGACCCCGACCGTCGGGCAGCTCTGGTGGCGGAGCGACAGCGGCAAGCTTTACATCTACTACGATGACGGGAACTCCAAGCAATGGGTCCCCGTGAATCTGGGATGAGGTGACGATGGCCCGCCCCCTCTTCGCGCATCCCGCGCTGGCCCCGATGCTGACCCAATCGATGACGCTGGTGATCGGTCCGACGGCACCGACGAATCCGCAAGTGGGCCAACTCTGGTGGCGGAGCGATCCCGACGGCCAGCTTTATGTCTACTACGATGACGGCACCTCCCAGCAATGGGTCGCTGCCTCCGCACGGGGGGTGTGATGGCCGCGCTCGATTTCCCCAACAGTCCGACGAATGGGCAGCAGTACGCAGCCCCGAACGGCGCGACCTATCAGTGGGATGGCGTCGTCTGGGCCGTCGTTCCCGTGGGGAGCGCGCCCCCCAGCGGGCCCGCAGGCGGCGATCTGACGGGCACCTATCCGAATCCGACGATCGCGAAGCTCGCGGGTGCGGCCGTGGGCACGACAACCCCGCTCGCGCGTGGGGACATCTTGGTGGCCAACGGGACGCCGGCGCTCACGCGCGTGGCACTCGGAGCGGCCAATACGGCGCTGCAATCGAACGGCACGGATGCCGTCTGGAGCGCGCTGCCGTGGTCGGTGTCGGGCGCGACGCTGACGCCGACCGATGCGACCAAGAGCGCGGCGGTGCCGGGTGGCACGACGGCGAGCTACCTGATCGGCGGCGCGACGACGGCAAAGGCGCGCCATCGGCTGTGGAGCACCAACGTCGCGGAGTGGTCCTACAACCGTACCGATGCTGATGCGCAAGACGACGCGACGAAACCCAGCTGGGCCATGTCGTTCAACGCGACCGGCGACACCTTCGGCATCTTCCGGAAGGCGGCGGGCGGCAGTACGTGGCCGACGCTCCTCGCGATCGATAACGCAGGCAACCTCTCTGTGCCCGGCATCGATGGCGGGTCCCCCGTCGTCTCCATCACGGGGATCGGGACGAGTGCCGGTGGCAAGGTCGCGGGGCGTCAAGCGCGCGGCACGTTGGCCTCCCCGTCACCAACCCTGAGTGGCGATGTGCTCGCGACGTTCACCGGCAGCGGCGTGGGATCGGGTGCGACCTTTAGCGAGCAAGCGATCTGGCGCGCGGAAGCCACGGAAAACTGGACGGCGAGCGCGCGGGGGACGCGCTGGGTGGCCTACATGACTCCGATCGGCTCCACGACGGTGACCGGGAGCTTCGCCTACTTTGACAGTGCGGGGAGCCTCTTCATCACCGGTCCCACGGGCCAGAAGGCGAGCGGCACGACGTGGGCGAACCCCTCTGACCCGCGACTCAAGCAGGACATCGCCCCGTACGCCGCCGGCCTCGCGGAGATCGCGCAACTCGAACCGATCACGTACCGGCTGAAAGCGCAGCCCGATGGCCCGCTCTGCTACGGGTTCGATGCCGAGAAAGTGCGCGACGTCTTCCCCGAATGCGTCAGTGAAACCAGCATGAAACTTGACCCCGCCGACGAGGAGCCGACGCCCGGCGTGCTCACGTTCGACATGCACCCGATCCTCGTCGCACTCGTCAACGCGGTGAAGGATCTCGCCGCACGCGTCAGTGCCCTCGAAGGAGCCGCAGCATGATCGAGCGCGAACAGCTCGAGGAGCGGCTGCGGAACCTGCAGGAGCAGCGCGGCGCGCAGCAACGGCACTTGGTCGAGTATCAAGCGGCGGTCCGCATGACGGAGCAAGCCTGCCAGCAACTCGACGGGGCGATCGCCGTCCTCCATGACGTGCTCGCCACCGATGGAAAGGAGGAGCCAAGCCATGCCCAGCGTCACCCCCAGACAACGGCGCTTCTTTGGAGCGGAGTTAGGCCGCAAGCGCGCCGGGCTCGCGACGAAGACCGGGCTCTCGGCATCGAAGCTCGCGGACTTCGCAAGCAAAGTGAAGGAGCCGAAGCCACCGAAGCAACCGGGGATGCCGAAGCCACCCAAGATGGCGGCCCCGGCACCGCGGCCGAAGCCGGTGAAGACTAGCCCGGGCGGCCTCGGCGGCATCGGGGCGCTCCAGATGCCGGTCAAGAAGCCGGACCTTACCGGAGGATACTGACATGGCGAACTGGAGACGAGGACCGGACGCACGACCGCGAGTTGCCTATGGCTCTCTCGGGATCGATGAGCCACCACGGCTCGAAGATGGCCGCCCGAATCCTGCCTATCAGGCTGCCTACTACGCCCTCCACCGGGACCGGATACGAGCCGCGCAACGGGCATACCGTCAGCGCACGGGTCGGCATCGCGGCCAGTCAATCCTCCACTATCGGACCATGGTCGTCGCCTTGCTCATGGAACGCGATGGCACGGCATGCTGGATATGCAACGCGCCCCTCGCAGGAGAGCGCCTGAGCGTCGATCACGTCATTCCCCGCTGCCAAGGTGGCGGTGATGATGCCAAGAACCTCCGCCTCGCACACTTGACGTGCAACCGACGGAAGGAGAGACGGCGATGGCCGAACGATGGATAAAATCCGCGATCAAGCATCCGGGAGCGCTCCATAAGCAGCTCGGCGTGCCGCAGGGGCAGAAGATCCCCCAGAAGAAGCTCGCGAAGGCCGCAGGGAAGGGCGGCAAGCTGGGCCAGCGGGCCCGCCTCGCCCAGACCCTCGCCGGCTTCCACGCCAAGGAGAAACGTCCCACCTCGAGCGGCACCTACTAGGCATAGAGGGAAGGCATGACGCCTGAGCAGAAGACGCAGGTGCGGAACCTCCTCCTCGGGTATCTCGAGGCGGTGGCGCAGGAGCAGCCGAACCTCTTGGTGGACGTGCTGCTCTCGGGGGACGGGTACAATTTTCTCAACCGCTTGCTCCAAGGCGAGGAGATGGCCGCACGGCAGCGGGCGCAGGTGCTGAACAATCTGCTGCAAGCCGTGCGTCAGATTGCACCGCCGAATACCTACCAGCCCCCGCCGCAGTGGCAGTCACCGCCGCCACCGCCCGGCTTCCCACCCCTGCAGCAGCAACCGGAGGAGTAGCCCGATGGCAGGAATGGGAGCGACCGGCGGTGCCCTGAACATCTTGGGCGGCATCATGGGGAGCGTGGGGGACATCCTCGCCTCCGAGAAGTACAAGCGCCCGAAGCTCCCGCCCGCGACCGGCTACGAGCTACGCCTGCGCCAGCTCGCCCAAGATCAGCTGATTGGCGGCGGGCAGGAACTGCTCCAAGGCCAGGCGCTCTACAACCAGATGACGCCCTACCTCCTCGGCATGCTGCCGGGGATGACGCTCCGACAGACGGGCGCGGGCATGGGCGGGGCAACCGGAGCAGGCGGCGCGGCCGGGACCACCGCCGGGACGCCGGACACTGGGACGCCGATGACCAGCTACGCGCAGGCGCTCTCGAACTATCAGCAGGCAGTCGGGCGGAACCAGCAGCTGAATGCCATGAACAAGCAGCTGGCGGTGATGAAGAAGGGTCCGGACAAGGCGGCGCTCCGCCAGCAACGGAACGCGCTCCGCCGCCAGAAGAAAGCGCAGCCCGCCGTCCCTGATCTCGAGCGGCAGATGTACTTGGCGGGCTCGCAGGCACCGACCTATGACATCTCGATGGGCAACACCTCGCAGACGGATGCGGGGCCGATGGCGAATGTCGGGCCTTCGGCGCAGTCCACCCTCGCGCAGATCATGGGCTACCTCCACGGCACGCAGGCTGCCGCCACGGGTGGCTCGCTGTTCCCGACGACTCCGACGACCTCGAACGTGTCGCTGCCGCAGAGCACCCTGACCCCGACGACGACGCCATCGTTGCCGATGAGCACCACCAACACACCAACAACCACGGGGTACTGATGGCGAAGCGGAAGGCAGGAGGCGGAGGCAAGAAGGGCAAGGCACCGAAGACGCCGCAGCCGCCGCCCCCGCCACCCGTCGCGGCCCCGGCAGCGGACTATAGCCTCCAGTATAACCCCTCGATCGAATCGCAGCTGAACCAGCCCTACCAAGACATCATTGCCGCCGGGGCGACGGGGGCACTGCCCAACGTGTTCACCAATATCGGGGGGCAGCAGCAGTTGACCCCACAGTTTGGCGGGCAGGCGGCGGGGACGCTCGGACAATACGGGCAGATGATCGCCCCGAATCCGCAGATCATCGCGGGCTGGCAGCGGGAGCTCCAAGACATCCAAGCCGGGAAAGCCGACTTCGATCCCTTCTTGACGCAGCAATTCAACGATCAGGAGATGCAGCTTCGCCAACAACTCCAGCGGCAGCTCGGACCCGACTACGGAAATTCCTCCGCCGGGATCGAGGCACTCTCCAAATTCAACCAGTACAAGACGACCGCGCTGGGCTCCGCGCAATTCCAGCGCGGCACGCAGCTGAACGATCTCCTCCAGAACGCCTACGCGAATTCTGCGAACCAGGCGCTCGGCCTCGGGGGGCAGTACGGCCAAGGCACGAACCAGATCTACAACCAGACGCTGGGGCTCCGGGGCAACCAGCTGGGCGGCGCCGCTTCGATGCTCGCAAACACCGGGGCCACCATGGGTCTCTACGGGACCGTGCCGCAGACGATGGGGCAATTCGGGGAGGCGATGGGGAAGATGTCTGGCTATGACGTGGCCGCGCAGCAACCATACCAGCAGGATCGGCTAGCGCAGCTAGGGGCCCAAGCCTACCCGACGAAGGGCCAATACATCGGGGAGATGATGGGGCAGACAGGCCAGCGCTGGCAGCAGGTCGGTGGCTCGATTGGTGCCCTAGGGAATATGGCGTCGCAGCAGGGATCGACGGCGGGCGGCGGCTGATGAACGGGCCCGGTCCGTGGGCAGGAGGGTATCAGTTTCGCGATGGCACGACGGGGCCACCTGCGGTGCAGCCGTCGCAGGGAACGCCCCAGCCGCCCACGGTCGACCAATCCGCTCCTGATCCGTCGCAGCAGCCGCTGGGTGCCGTCACGCAGGATGCCGGGCTGTCGCCGTCTGAGATCAAGCAGCGGTTCAACCAGTACTTCCAGCTCACGCAAGCCGCGAACGCCGCGGGGCACCGGGATTATCTGCCGGAAGACACGAAGCCGGGGATTCTCGCCAACATCTTGACCTTCGGGATGGCTGGCGCCGCCGATGCCGACTATCGCCGGGCGTACAACGCTGCGATCGATCGCCACAATTCGGGTCTGAACGTCCTCGCCGCGAAGCAAGCCCTCGACATGACGAATCAGGACATGCGGTCGGCGCATGGTGACCTAGGCCAGCAGATCAATCTCCTGCGCCTCAAGATGGCGGTGGATCAGAACGAGTTTAACAATCTGATCAAGGGGCTGGGGATCAATCTCCGCCTGAAGACCTACGAGCGCGGGGAATTGGTACCGCCGCCGAAGACCCCGGAGGAACGCGCGGCGCATTGGGACGTCGGGGAGAAATGGATCGCGGATCCTGATCATCCCAATTTCGGGCGGTGGACCAAGGTCGGTGGCGATGGCGGCGCGGCAGCGCCCCCAGCACGTGGCGCGCAACCCAATGTCGCCATGAAGCCCCCGGCGCCGGGGAGTCCGCTGGGCAACGAGATGGGTGTCAAGCCATCAGGCGCCGGTGGAGCTGGCGGCACGGCGGGCGGTGGGGGCGGCGGCACCACGGACTCAGGCGCTGATCTCACGACGGAGCAGTTGAACGCACGGAAGGCCGCGGACGCCGCGAGAGCCGAAGCTGCGAAGGCCAATGCCCTCCAGTTGAACGAGGTGCAGAACAGCGGCGCCGGCATCATCAAGTGGCTCCAAGCACCCGACTACAACCGGGCGATCAACAACGTGCTCCCATCCAAGGAGACGAGTCGGCAGACCGCTGGAGTGGCGCAGGCAGCCAACCCATGGGTGATGTCGCTACGCGGCGCGGTGGGCGATCAACAGACTCAAGATGACGTGGCCTACATCAAGAACGGGCTCACGAAGATCGTCCCGGCGATCAAGTCGCTGGCGGCTGGGTCGAAGGGGCTCCGGATCAACATTCCGGAGATCGAACTCATCGGGAAGGATTGGAAGCGCCTCGCCGCCGGCAAGATGAACCGCGAGGAAGCGGCGGCCTTCAAGCGGACGTTCATCAAGGTCTACAACCAAGTGGTCACCGGTCTGGGTGGGCAAGCGGTCCCGGACGAATCCAGCGAGAGCCAGACGAAGACGCCGGCCAACACGCCCGCGGGCACGGTGACGTCCTCGAGCGTCCCCGGCGGAGGCGGAGGCTTGCCCAAGAGCGGCACCACGAGCGGCGGGATCCAGTACCGCGTCCTGCCGTGATCCATGCCCACCGTCGAGCTCACGATCAACGGCCAGACCAAGCGCGTTGAGGTGGGCGACGGTGCCACGCCGGCCGACATCGACGAGATCGCGAAGAGCCTGAGCGGCGGCGGCGAGCCTGCAGCGGCACCGGCACCCTCGACTGAGCCGGAGAACGCGCCGACGGCCCTCGGTCGTGCCCAGCAGCAGGTCGAACACATCGGGCGGAGTTACATCGAAGCCGGGCGCCGGATCGGCTCCGAGATGTTCCCGAACTGGATCAGCGCCCCGGAAGGCACGCCCGACCCGAAAGATCGGACGATGCTGTCGCGGCTGGGTGACCTCGCGCTCGTCACCTCGCCCGTGGTCGCTCCGGAGTTGATGCTTGCCGGATCGGGGATGAGTGTCGCCTCGCGGGCGCTCGGCGCCCCGCAGTGGCTCTCCGATGCCCTAGGTGTCGGCACGGAACTCCTGACCGGTGGCGTGCAGACCGTCGGTGCCGTGAAGAAGGCGATCCAAGCCCCGGGGAAAGCCGCGGAGGCGGCGCAGGCTGCCACGAAGGCTGCGGAGGCGGCACGCACCGGGCAAGCCGTCGAGAACGTGGCGGCCGGCGTCGGGGAAGCGGCTGCGGCGCGGGAAGCTGTCCACGGAACCGCCGCCGCCGAAGGTGCCGCGGGGATCTCCGACGCTGCCGCGACGAGGAAAGCCGCAGAGGACATCGAGAAGCTCCAGACGGCGACGCCCCGAGAGGCGGGCACCACGATCCGCGAGGCATATCCCCCCGCAGAGGCGGCACGCCGGAGCGCGTTCCAAGAGGGCACCTACGACAAGATCGCCGCCTACGCCAAGGCGAAAGGCCTCGCGGCGACGAACCAGAACGCGGTGGGGCAGACGCTCGCGAAGAGTCTGGAGACGGCTGAAGACGAATGGGGCGATCTCGCGCGGACGGCTGAAAGCAAGCAGGTGAAAGCCATCCAGGAGCAACTCAAGAGCGGCGCCCCCGTGGAGTGGGAGGATCTGGACAAGGCGGAGAAGGCGCTCCAGCGCATCAACGGACCTTCGTCTGTTCGGAAAGCGATCGCAGACGCGAAGAAGGGACTCCTTGAGGGCACACCTGCGGCGAAGGCACTTGAGAGCGCCAACCAGCAATGGCGCCTCGCCATCCGACCCGCAAAGGACCTCGCGGCGACGATCGACAACGCGGAGTCGCCTGTCCAAGCGTTCCAGAAAGTGGTCGGGAGCGGAAAGGATCCGCACCGACTCGAGTTTGTCCGGAAGGTGCTCGTCACCGGCGGGCAGCCCGAAAAGTGGTCGAATGTCGTCGGCGGCTTCTTCACCGATCTGGCGCAGCGGGCAAAGGGCGATCCGCTCAAGATGGCGAAGCTCTGGGAGACGGTGCGCCCGGAGGTTCGTGCCATCATCGATCCGAATGGCGTCGCCACGGAGGCGTTCACCAATCTGACCAAGGCAGGGGGCCGCGAGGTGGCGCCGGTCTCCTTGGCGGAACCGGCGTTGCGGTCACTCCCGGAGGTGCCGCAGACGCCCGCACCGCCAGCAGGGAGCAGGTTCAAGCAGGTTGCACAGGGGGGCGCCTACGCCTTCGGGGTCGGGCGAGCGGCCCAGAAGTTCTATCACGGGGACTGGTGGGGTGGACTGAAGGATCTGGGTATAGGTGCCGCGCTCGCGAATCCGCAGATCGCTGCCAGCGCAGCCGTTCCGCTCGCCCGCACGGGTGCCGCCGTCGTGGGGAGTCCTGGCGGGCAGGAGGCGATCAAAGCCTACGACAAATTCCTGACGCAGCCCTCCGAGATGGAGCAATCGGGCACCAGTTCTGAAGCCCCACCCGCTCCATCGAATGCCGCACCGGCTCCGCCGTCGGCCGCCCCACCAGCTGAGCGAATCGTCCCTGGTGGCCAGGAGGCCACGCGCAAAGACCTACAGGGACGCGTCGCGGCGGGCCACATCACGCAGCGGCAAATGGACGACGAGATGGAGCGCACCTACGGACCGGACTGGAGAACCGCGCAACCGAACACCTCATCCGGTCCCGCTCCCACGGCGTTCAATGCGACCGACTATGACGCGGCACGCAAGAGCGTCGCCAGAGTCGTCGGCGTCCCGGAAAACCTGATGCGTGCGGTCCAAGACCAGGAGTCAGCCGGTGATCCGCGAGCCGTGAGCTACAAGGGCGCACGCGGACTCATGCAGCTCATGCCCGACACCTTCCGCGAGTACGCGAGTCGTGTGGAAGCCATCACAGGGCGCCCTGCCAACATTGACGATCCGCTGGACAACTTGGTCGCCGGTGCCCTGCATCTGCGGGACGATCTCAACGCCACGAGCGGCAGCGTGCGCGGCACGGCGGAACGCTATTTCGGTGGTCCCGATCCCCGCCTGTACGGACCGAAGACGGCTCAGTACGGGAGCGACATCCTGCGGCGGTACACACGCCTTGAGATGCGCGGATGACGGGGTCGCCCCCGCCGCAGCAACCGCCCACCATCGTCGTGCCTGGCACGGGGTGGGTCGATATCGCCTCCCGCGTCGTCGTCCAAGTCGGCTTTCCCGTCGTCGTCGCGGGCGTCCTCCTCTGGTTCATCCTCGGGCGCTTCACCAGCGACATGGGCTCCATTGTCAGCCGCATGGAGGCGAACGCCCGCGCCATCGAGATCTTCAACGGCGTGCAGCAAAGCCAACTGGAAGAGATGAAGAAGCACACCGCCGCCCTCGAAGAGCAGACGCGGATGATGAAGGAATTCCTGCTCCAGAAGAGATACGGCAAGGACACGAACTACGAGGAGGAGACTCGATGAGTTGGCGCATGGCGAAGGCCCTCGGCGCAACTGGGCAGCTGGGCCTCCTCGGAGAGATCAACCGCTCAGCGCCCAACCGCTCGAAGATCTCTGATGGCGGCATCGGGGACGCACGGCACGCCGCCGCGACGAGCGATCACAATCCCTGCAAGTGCTGCCGCGTGGTCACCGCTCGAGACTTCACCCACGATCCCAAGAACGGGTTCGACAGCTACCAATTCGCTGAGTGGCTCCGCGAGCGCGTCCTCGCCGGGGAGCCGCGGGTGAAGTACGTGATCTCCAACCGGCGCATCTACAGTGGGCAAGGCCAGCCGCACCCGGCAGGCCAATGGCGCCCTTACACCGGCAAGAACGCCCACGCGCATCACGTGCACGTCAGCGTTCGCCACGGCGGTCAGAACTATGACGATGATGCGCCGTGGGGCTGGTCCGCAACGACCACGACCCCAACGACGACGAGGACAGCATGAAGCGCCCCGAAGACGAGGCCGAAGAAGTCAACTCAGAGGAAGACGAGGACGAGTGTCCCGACGTGGAGCCGCCCGACGAGCCCACGGAGTGAAAATCATTTCCCTCCCGTGAGCTGGTAGATCGCCAAGCAGACGTACGCGATCAGCGCGATCAGGACGATGTCGGGCATCAGTCGTCGTCCCCCATGATCCGCGGCCCCCCGCTCGTGAAGGGGTTGGTTGCGCTGTCCGGCGAGAACGGGCTCCCGTAGCGTCCAAACCCGTTGTTGATCGAGTCTGGCGAGAACTGCGAGCCGTAGCGCCCGAAGGGATTGGCGACCGAATTCGGGTCGAACGGGTTGCTGTTCAGGTTGCCCAGATACTTGCCATTGGGCGCCTGGAGCCAGAGGCCGCCCGCCAAGACGGGGCCAGCGAGGAGGGTGGAGAGGGTGAGGACGAGGAGTGTTTTCATGGTGCCTAGGACGATACGCCCACTTGAACCGTGTCGTCAAGTGCACACATGCGCCATCGTGGTGCATCTTAGCGCCGGGTGGACTTGCGCTGTGCCAAGACGGTGAAGCAGCGTCCGCAGACGAGGCGGTCCGGTGTCGCGTAGTCGCCCGGCTGCCAGAACTGGCGGTTCGGAGGATGGGGCGGGCACTCGCGGGCCGCGCGACGTTGGACCGCCCGCCGCTCCAGCCGAGAGAGCGCGGAGGACGCCATCTCACTGGAGCGGGAGGCGGGGCCCCTCTGCGTCCTCCATCATCTGCGCCATGAACGCCTGCGCCTTGCCGTTCAGGCGTGCCGCCATCTCAAGGTTCTCTTGGGCCATCGCGCGCGCCTTCTTCAGTTGGCGGATGTGCCAGAGGCTCACTCCCACGGCAGCCAAGTTGGCGACGATGGCGATCCAGAGGAAGATCTGCGTCCCCGTCATCAGTGTCCCTCCCGGATGCGGATGCGGCGCACAATCTCATGGTGCGACGCAAGTGCCTCCTCCTCTGTCCGGTACCGAAGCTGTGTGGTTTCCCCACCGTCCACGGGATCGGTAAAGGACAGCTCGTCACGGAAGCGCATGGCCGGGAACATCGCGGACTCATGCGTCTCCTTGGAGAAGCGCATCGTTTCGAAGATGAGCGGTGGGCCAGCGAACGCGTGATCGAGTCCCAGCCAGACCGTGGAGAGGTAGGAGCCGTCAGGCAGCTCGTCCCACGCGACGCGCTTGTAGTCCACGTCTTGGGCCATGCGCGCCCACACCAGCGTCGGCTCCACGCCGTCCACTGCCGGGATCGGGAAGCCTTGGCGATCGTAGTAAGTCGGACGAGCGGCGATCTGCTTAAGAGCGTCGGCAGTAAACTCGTCCAGCGCGAGCGACAGATCCAGTCTGAATCTTTGCCACCGTGAGGCGTGGAGATCGCACCACGCGAAGAGGGCACCGAAGTCGAGCACTCACGGGGTCTCCGATGGGGTGGGGGGCGTCGGAGTCTCCGGAGGTGCCGCCGGGGGTGGGGTGGCAGGAGACTCCGCGCCGCGTCCGGTCGCCTGATCGGCGGCACGCCGCCGCCGGGCCAAGGTCTCCGCCACTGCCGCAGTGCGGCTCCCCGTGGGCTCGCCCGGCACCGGCGGGAATTCCGCCTCCACGGTGGTCTCACGCTCGCGGATCGCGGTCAGGAGCCCGGAGAGCAAGGTGAGATCCTCCAAGTCGATATCTTCGACGCCACGCCGCTCGAGCTTGTCACAGACCGCAGTCGCAGACACACCTATCTCCGCGAATGCGGCGAGGGCGCGCGTGCGGCTCTCCGAGAGGGTCTTCGCATCGCCTGCGGCCACCTTCTTGGCAGCCTCGAGGAGCGGATTGATGAAGGCGCGGGGAATCACGGCGAAGACGGCATTGCGTCTTGCAATGGAGCACGCGGCGTTCTTCGTCATGGTGATCATGTCGTCCGAGTAGCGTCGCCCGTTCCCATCCACGATGCGGCGCTGGACCTCCATCACGACTGCCGTGTTCGTCTCGAGATCGTGGCAGAACCCCTGCGCCACCACCTCCCGATCGGTCTCCGCGACGATGCGGGCGCCGGCACGGATGTTGCCGTAGGCCACCTGCGCGATCTCCGCCAGCCGCACGCCGGGGCCGTCAATCGTCACCCGCTTGAACGTGCCGTCCGCTTGACGCTGGCGCCGCGGGAGCACGTAGAAGCAGCTCTGCGCCGTCTCCACGTCCAGCCGGATCATGGTGAGGGCTCTGGCCTTGAAATGGGCGAGGGAGCGCGGGAAGCGCCGCGCCGTGACAATCTGCACGTCGAGCTCGCTGCGGGTGATCGCCTCCATCGCGGAGGACGTGATCACCCCCTCGAGCGTGCCCGCGATTACCTGTCGGTCTGCTGTTGCGACTTCTGTATCGCCCATCGCTGAAACTCCTCGTCCCCGATCACCCAGCGCCGGGACCGCTCCCGGTCATGCCATGCCCGCACGCCCCACGCCGCCATGTAGCCGCAGAAGGCGCCCAGCGCGCCAGAGCCGAACTGCCACCAGTCCATCACTTGCGCTCGAACCGGAGGGTCCGGAAGGTGGTCGCGCCCACGTGGTAGGCTGCCCGTTTCGTCTCCTTGAACGTGAGCCGGCCCAGCGTGCACTCGCCCATCTCGCTGTCGCCCAGCTCCGCTAGGATCAGCCGCCGGAGGTATTCCTCGTTCGCCGTCGCCTGTTTCAAGACGTCCTTGGCCTGGAGCCATTCTGAGACGTAGACAGGATCGACCGGGCGCGGGGGCGTCTCCGGGCGGCGCGCAAAGCGCTTGAGGGTCGGCAGCGACGGCGGATCGTTCGGCGGGCAGCGGTCTCCCTCGACGTAGTCTTCCCACCACGCCGTCTCGAGATGGATGAGATCGCTGACGAGCTTTTCGTCTCGCGTGAGGCGATAGCAGCGGATGCCGCGGCCCCCGATCAGCACGGGGACGAGCGCCGTCTGGATGGGCGGCATGTTCGGCTGGGCATCTAAGACCGCGAACGCGTGATGCACCTGGATCGTGACGGACTGCGGCACCTCATCTGTTCCGTCCTCGCCGTAGGCGTGGGCGTACTGCGGCGGCACCGGGGCGATGATCCCCGTCGTCTTGGCCTCGATCAGCACGCCGGGCGACTCAAGCGAGATCCCGTCCACGCTGCAGGCCATCGGCGCCGTCGGATGGCGGTACCAGACTTCCCCCGCCACGGGACGGTCGATCATCCGCGCCGCGTAGTTGACGAGGAGCGGGCCGATCACGCTCCCCAAGGAGAGCGGGGTGAGGCTGGCATGGCTGCCATTCTCGTCCCCCTCTGAGGCCGGGATGCGTCCCGTCTTCTCCGCCCAGATGTCCCCCGCCGACCGGAACGGATCGACGCCCGCGACCGCCGGCGCGTCGGAGCTGCCGATGCAGTCTCGTCGCCACGGATCGTTCGCCATCACGACCTCCTAGAGACTCGAGGCCCCCTCGAAGCCCAGCTGCCGGCACCAGCGATAAAAGCCTTTCCGATCGAGGCGATACCGCTTCCCGATCCGCACGAGACACGCGGCGTCCGTGCGTTTGAGATGGTGCTTCAGGGTGCGCGGGTGCATGTCCACCAAGTGCGCCGCCTCTTCCCACGAGATCGCGAGCGGATTCTTCCGCTGGGCCCCGCCTGGTCCACGCCGTCCATTGGGCGCAGGCGGAGACTTTCGGGCGCGTCGCCGTCCCATCATCCCATCCTCCCAGAGATGGTGCCGTTCCCCCCGTGTACCGGTCTTGACTGGAGGAGTGATTTGCGGGAACGGTCGCGTCGCAAGTTGTGCCGAAGAGGCGCATCTATAGACGATGGATCACACATAGTCCAGTGAGAAAACGATTGGTGGCAAAAAAGCGCGGGTTCGCGCAAAAAAAGGGCGTGACAAGCCCGACACCTCCGGTAAAGCGGACACGAAAAGGGTGGGCCGTGAAACGGCTGGGTCTAAGTCTCGACGCCGTGACACGTGACTACGTGGAGAGTCAGCGGCCACGGTTAGGGAGCCTCACGCAGTCGGAGCTGGTGCGTGATCTGCTGCGGGAGCATTGCACGAACCGCGATGAACTCCTGCGGGCGCGGGAGCAGATTGCCGTCCTGACGGAGCAGCTGCGACTCCTCCAAGACCTCCAGAAGAAGAAGCCCACGCGGAGGCCACGTCGGAAGCGATAGGAAAATTCGGCAGTTTCGCGCCGAAACGTGTCGTTTCTGATACCATTCAGAAGTCTTCGACATGCTTTCCGTTACGCTACGACCCCACCTTGACAGAAGCCAGAGCGGAGGTCTACACCCCTCCTGCCATGCAGGGCGATGCGGGTGACGGTGGCAATGGACGGAAGCCCGGTGCCCTGCTGAGACGCGCAGCGACCTTCGGCCTTGAGGACTGGAGCGACCCCGACGCCGTGCTCGGCGTCCTCGTCGGCACGACGGACATGCAGACGCGGGCGATCAAGCGCTTCCTGCAGCTCCGTGCGATGCCGCAATCCCCCGAACCACCCGACGACTACATCGGCATTCACGAGCTGGCGCGGATGATCCACCGCTCCGTCTCGTGGATCCGCCATCAGCCGCCCGACGCGATCCCCGGTCGCCGCCAGCACTGCGAGGGGGGCCGCGTCGAGTGGTCCCGGCGGGCGGTGCGGCGCTGGATCGAGGCCTGCACCCTCCAAGGCACCTGACCTATTGCTATTTCCATGCAGCGACAGTACGATATGGGGCATGACAACACCCTACAAGAAGGCCCCTCCACAGACCCCCCCGAAGCCCATCACCACGACGATCGCCCTTCCCGTCGAGCAGTGGAAGGCATTGAAGATCCGCGCCGCCCAAGAGCGGATGCCGCTGCGCGCGATCTGCGAGCGGGCGATCCTCGCCTACTTGGAGACGCCGCTCCCGAAGGAGCCGGCGTGATGGCGAAGACGATCCTCCAAGTGGAGCCCGGCCTCTACCGCCGACTGACGAAGGCGGGCGTGTGGGGCGAGAAGCTCTGGTACACGACCGTCGTCGACGGGCAGACCGTCTTCCGGTCGACCAAGACGACTGACATCCGGGAAGCCCGAAAAATTCGTTCGCTGGCGGTCGCTGCGTCAGAGTCTGGGGTGCCCCAGACGAAAGCCCGGCTCCTCGTCTCAGAACTCCTTGATCGCTTGATCACCTATCATCGGAAGAACGGGTCCGCGTCGCTCCGGACCGTCCAAGGGCATGTGGATGTCCTCAAGGTCGCCATCGGCACGAAGAAGGCCCGCGATCTCCGCTCGAAACACATCGATCAGATGCAGGAGAAGTGGCAGGCGGAGGGCACAGTCTCCGATGTGACGATCAACAAGCGGTGCCAGTCGCTCCGCCGGGCGCTGAACCTCGCCAAGCAGGCAGGCGAGCTCGCCGGCGTCCCGCACGTCTCGATGATCAAGACGAAGAGTCCGCGGGGCATCTATATCAAAGGTGGAGACCACGCGATCTTGGCGGAGCACCTGCCCGACTTCGTGGTCCGGCTGCTGGACTTTGCCCGCCTCTACGGCATCCGGAAGGGCCAGCTCTCGCGTACGCGTGCGGCGTGGGTGAACCTCGAGCGCCGCTTGATTGAGTGGCCACCGGAGGAGTGCAAGAACGACGAGCCGCATGTCGTCCCGCTGGACGATGCGGCGATGGCGCAGATCGAGCGGCTCCTTGCGATCGGGAAGGAACGGCCCTGGTGCCCCTACCTCTTCCACGGTCGGCACTGTCATGCCGGGCGAGTGAAGAACATCTCCAAGACCTACGGCTGCGTCGGGGATTTCAAGAAGGCGTGGCAGAAGGCGTGCCGTGCGGCTGGGTTGCCGGTCGGGCGCCGGGAGGGCGGCTACACCTTCCACCACACGCGGAACACCGCGGTGACGGACATGCTGGCATCGGGCGTGCTCTCGACGGCGGAAGCGATGGCGATCAGCGGCCACAAGTCGGAGTCGATGATCAAGCACTACAACCTGGGCAACGTGGAGGCGCTCCGAGAGCGGCTCGAGCGGTCGCGACAGGAGACGGAGCGCCTGTCACAAAAAACCCCATTGCATTCCGTTGCACCCGCTGGACGCAAGTAGCCACATAATGATAAGTCCGCGGAATCACTCTGCGCCCGTAGCTCAGTTGGACAGAGCGTCAGGCTTCGAACCCGATGAGTGGGTACCTCGCCATGCAGCTTGCTACATCGCCCGACAGCGGAATCGAGGATTATCGCGGACTTCTGATGCCGGGCGTGTCCGCAGCATAGCGCACAAGTCCCCCCTATTGCAGTCTCGTGCGTTGCATTCTCGTTGCACCGCATTGCACGGCGGATGGGGGTGGAGGCGGATGGTGGCTCGGTCTCGGCTCTTATTTGCCCGCTGTCCCCGGCGGGCCCTCCCCAGAGCCGAAACCCAAGGCGCGGCGGAGGGCACCCGCCCGCCTTGAGGGGAGGGGCGGGAGATGGAGACGGGCCATCGGTTCGAGATCGGGGGGCTGGTGACGTTTGCCGTCGCCGTGTCGACCCCCACCGACGACCCGCCCTATCCTTATATAGTCGTCGCGCGCGTCACGGAGGAGTACGCCGGCGGGCGGCGGCTGCTGTACCGCATCCAGGGCCACGATGCCCCGGACCGCCTGATCGAGCAGTGCGAGCTGCTCTCCTATGAACGCTCCCGGTAGGACGGCCGGCACGATGACTAGTCAACAGGCGACCCGGCTGCACGACGTCGCCATAGAGCGCATGCTCCGCCGGCACCCACGGCTCCGCACGTATCCGCTGACGGTTCGCGCCGTGTACCACTACCTCTATCCGGTCGTGGAGCACCTCCAACTGGATCAGGCATTGGAGTGCATCGCGCGGGAGGCGGAGCGCCATCTGTTGGACGAGGACCATGGCTAGCGCCCCGCGGCCCCTCTTGGCGGCGCATGTCGTCGCCCTCCTGCGGGATCGGCTCCGGGCCAGTCCCGCCCGCTCGAGCACCTCTATATATGTGAGGCCGCTGGGGGTCGGTGGCCGGTGGGACATCGTGGACGTGCGCCTCTCAGCCGACGAGATCGTCATCATCGCCCGCGCCCGGGGCCCGGAGGCGGCATGATCTGCGTCCCGTTGACACTCCGGGAAGCGAACGCCTACGTGGCGCGGTTCCACCGCCACCACGGACCTAGTCGTGGGTGCCGCTTCTGCCTAGGAGCTGCGAAGGATGGCACGATCATCGGGGTTGCCATCGTCGGGCGCCCGGTCGCTCGCCGCCTCGATGATGGCTGGACGGTCGAGATCACCCGCGTCGCCACTGACGGCACCCGCAACGCCTGCTCCTTCCTCTATGGGGCAGCTCGGCGGGCCGCGTTCGCGCTCGGCTACAAGCGCTGCGTCACCTATATCCTTGAGAGCGAACCGGGTACGAGCCTCCGCGCCGCAGGCTTTCAGCTGATCGGGGAGGTGGGCGGTGGATCCTGGTCCCGCGAGAGTCGCCCCCGCGTCGATCTCCACCCGACGCAGGGAAAGCTCCGATGGGAGGCGGCATGAGATTCGCCTATGCCGATCCACCCTATCCCGGGTACGCGGGCTACTACCCGGAGCAGACGGAGGTGGATCAGCCTCGCCTGATCCACCAGCTCGTCCACGAGTACCCGGATGGCTGGGCACTCTCCACCAAAAGCAGTGCGCTCCGCGAGCTCCTGCCGCTCTGTCCAGATGATGTGCGCGTCCTCGCGTGGGTGAAGCCCTATACCCCCTTCCGCGCCGGCGTCACGGTCGCCTACGCGTGGGAGCCGGTCCTCGTCCGCGGGGGCCGCAAACGGCCCCGCACGGAGGACACGGTCCGGGACTGGCATCTGGAGAGCGCGTCTCTGAATGGACGCATTCTGATCGGTGCCAAGCCGCCGGGCTTCTGTCACTGGGTGCTCGACGTGCTCTATGCGCTTCCCGGCGATGAGATCGTGGATCTGTTCCCTGGCACGGGTGCATTCACGCGCGCCATGACGGCACGCCTCGATCCGCCCCGACAACTCCTGTTGGCGATGTCGTGAGCCTCTATCTCGGGTGCGATCCCGGCCTTGCGGGGGCCTTTGCCGTCCTTCGGGTGGCGGAAGATGGGCATCAGTCGATCCATGTGACCGCAACGCCCGTCATTTGGACCGCTGTCGGCACCGGCAAGCGCCGCCGCTACGACATCGTCACCCTTTTGGAGGCGCTGCAGCGGGTGCGCCCGATCACCTTCGCCTATCTCGAGGCGCAGGGGGCCAGACCCGGGCAGGGTCGCGCCTCCATCTTCACGACCGGATATGGAGAGGGGCTCTGGACGGCGCTCTTGGTCGCCTGCGCGATCCCGTTTGCCGTGGTCCAGCCGCAGCGCTGGCGGAAGCTGGTCGGCCTCCCGGAGACCACCGACAAGGTGACTCGGAAAAACGCCGTCTGCGTCGCTGCCTGCCGCCGGTTCCCCGGCGTAGCGCTCAAATTGGACCACGCCGATGCCGTGATGCTCGCCGTCGCCGCCGCGATCGAGCACGGCCTCATCACCCAGGAGCACAGCTACGCATGATCCTCTCGTGCCTTCGCTGCCGCGTCAGCTTCGACGATCACGCGCTGGAAAGCCGCATCCTCCACATGGGCGATCCCTGCCCGTATTACCGTGACGGCTCCGAGTGCCGCATGCCACTCGTCACCGACTTGGGCTTCGTCACCATCGTCCGCCTCGTCATGGAGCATCCACGATGAAACGCCCACGCAAACCCCGCGCGCTGCCCGCCCCGGAGCGGAAGGTCGACCCGAAACTCCAAGGCGCCCTCGACGACGAGGCCCGCGTCGCCGCCGCGCTCCTCGATCTGCGCCTCGCGCGCACGCTCTCGCACCCGACGGGCTTCGTCCTCTGGCTCTTCAACCGCGACGGCCCCGAATTCACCTTCATCGGCAATGTCGACCGCCAAGACATGGATCGCGCCATCGAACGGCTCATCGTCAGCTGGAACGCGGGCCTCTGGACCCGGGATGTCCAGGGACAGAGCCCGCCCGGCGGCGTTCCACGTCCCCAAGCCCTTCCACCACCCGCTCCACGCCAGATCGAGCGCAAGTGATGGGTCGCCGTCGCACCATCGGCGAGTCGCGCTCGGCCGGCGCCGGCCGCCCCTGCCCGCATCCCAAAAAGACCCGCGAGTACCAGGCCCGCGACGCCGGCGGCTGCCGCATCCGCTGCCGCCGCTGCGGCCAAGAACTCCTCCCCCTCGAGGAGAAGCCCGCCGGATGATGGATCGACTCACCCATCTCGAGCAGCTCCGCCTCGTCGTCATCGCCTACCTCGATGCCAAGGTCCGCGATCAGGACTGGCACGGCGTCTCCGATGCCGCCAACGACCTCCGCGATATCGACGCCGAACTCCGCGGCATCAGAGGACGCCCGCTGCCATGAGCGTGCCCCTCAACGACCTCCGGGCGCTCCTCGCCCGCTCCTACCGCGTTGGCTGGGCCGACGGCGGGCTCCTCCTCGACTTCTTCCACGCCTACGGCGAGAGTGTCCTCCTCGTCTCCGACGCCACCCACACCGACGCGTCTTGGGTCTGCGCGTGGCGCTCCGCGCTCGGCACGCTGGTCCGCCGCGACCCGAATCCTTGGGTCGCCGTCCGCGCCGTCGCCCTCGCCGCCACCACACTCCCCACCCCGTGGACCGATCCCATCACCCCCAGTGGCCCCGCACTCCCCACGCGGCCCGTGCTCACCCTCAGCTCCCCATGATGGGCCCAGCACACGAGCCCTCACCCCTCCTCACCGCCGCCCTCGGCTACCTCTCCCACCAGTGCGCCGTCTTCCCCTGCTGGGAAGTCACCCCGGACTCAAGCGACTGCGCGTGCCCCCGCACCCACCCCTCCCGCGACGCCGCCGGCCACTGCGGCTCCCCCGGCAAACACCCCCGCACCCCGAACGGCGTCAAGGACGCCACCACCGATCCCGCCACCGTCACCCGCTGGTGGTCCGAGTGGCCCCGCGCCCACCTCGCCATCGCCTGCGGCCCCTCCGGCCTCCTCGTCGTCGATGTCGATCCCCGCAACGGCGGCGACGCCTCCTTGTCCGACTTGGAGGCCCGCTACGGGCCCTTCCCCGATACGCCCCGCCAGTTGACGGGCGGCGGCGGCCTCCATCTCCTCCTCGCCCGCCCCAATCGCCCCCACGTCCGCGGCCCCCGCCACGGCCTCGGCCGCGGCATCGATCTCAAAGCCGACGGCGGCTACATCATCGCCGCCCCCTCCGGTCACCGCTCCGGACGCCCCTACACCTTCGAACTCGGCTACTCCCTCGAGGACCTCCCCGTCGCGGACGCGCCCGCCTGGCTCGTGGAGCTCCTCGATACCCGCCCCGTCCACGCCGCGACCCCCACCGCCGCCGCCGTCCGCGATGGGCTCCTCGGTCGCGCCCTCGAGGAAGCCGGCTGGCTCGGACCCCCGCTCGGCCCCGACAAGTCCGCCGCCCGCTGCCCCCGCGAAGACGACCACTCGACCGGGTCCCGCTTCAACGGCTCCTCCGTCGTCTACGCCCCCCAACGCCCCGGCGGCCCCGGCTGGTTCCACTGCTCCCATTCCCACTGCACCGACTTGACCACCGCCGCCGTCCTCACCGCCCTTCCCCCCGACGCCGTCACCCGCGCTCGCCAGAGCCTCGGGCTCCGCGAGGACGTCCCCCCTCCCACCGACGCCGATGCGCCGCCTCCACCGGGCCCCCGCCTCCACCCCATCGGCAAACGCACCCGCGCCTCCGCCGGCGATGTCGCCGACCTCTTGATGAACGACCCGCTGTGGGCCGGCACCCTCGCCCACGACACCTTCGCTGACCGCATCCTCTGGCGCCGCCCGCCTCCTCCCCTCTCCGGCTACCCCACCCCCACCGTCGGCACCGACCTCTCCGATGCCCACCTCACCTACGTCGCCCACTGGTGCACCCGCACCCGCGGCTGGACCATCGGCCCCGATACCGCACACACCGCCACCACGACCGCCGCCGACGCCACCCCCATCCACCCCCTGCGCGACTATCTCCACGCCCTCGTCTGGGACGGGCAGCCCCGCCTCCCCACTTGGCTCCAGACTTACGCCGGTGCCCCAGACTCCCACACCACGTCCCTCGTCGGCACCTGGACGCTGATCGCCGCCGTTGCCCGCATCCTCGCCCCAGGCTGCCAAGCCGATCACATGCTCATCCTCGAAGGCCCCCAAGGCGCCGGCAAATCCTCCCTCATCCGCGCCCTCGCCGGCCCCTACTTCCTCCCCCACCTCCCAAACCTCTCCTCCGACCAGGCCGCCCACCAACTCCAAGGCCACTGGCTCGTCGAAGTCGGCGAACTCGACGCCTTCCGCGCCATCGCCTCCTCCCGCATTAAAGACTTCCTCTCCCGCCCCGTCGACGTCTATCGCCCCCCCTACGCCCGCACCTTCCGTCGCCGCCCCCGCCAGTGCCTCTTCATCGGCACCACCAACGACGACGCCTACCTCCACGATCCGACCGGCGCCCGGCGCTTCTGGCCCATCACCACCACCACCCTCGATCCCCCCGCCGCCACCCGCGACCGCGACCAGCTCTGGGCCGAAGCCGTCTCCGAATTCCGCGCCGGAACCCCCTGGTGGCCCTCCCCCGCTCACGCCCCTCTCCTCGCCGCCGCCCAAGACGATCGCTACGACGCCGACCCCTGGGAACCCCTCGTCCTCGACTACATCGCCCCCCTCCCCCACGTCTCCTCCACCGAGATCCTCGACGCCTGCCTCCATCTCCCCCCAGACCGCTGGAAAGGCACCGACACCCACCGCGTCACCGATATCCTCAAACGCGCCGGCTTCTCCCGCCGCGGCCACTCCCGCCCCCGCCGCTGGTTCGCCCCCTGACCTCTACAAGGGGTGCCAGCACCCCCCATGGCACCTCTCCTTCTCCCCCTCCCCCTGTGCCAGGGGTGCCAGCCCTACCAGCCCCTTCTGAAGACTTTCCGCTGGCACCCGTGGCACCTCCCTGGCACTCCTCAAACCACGGTATCCGTTGCTCTTTTATTACCCCCCCACCAGGGTACCAGGGGTACCAAGGGGTATAGAACACTAGGGGAAGAGGGGGGGCACAGCGCCAGCAGAATGTTTGGTGTACCCCGTGGCACCCCCCCTCCGGCCACTTCTGGTGCCTCGAAAAGTTGCCATTCTGGCAGCTCCGTACAGGAGGGGATGCTTCGGCCCCGGGCCGGCGAGCGAGTCGTCGAAGCGGTCGGCAAGCCCGGGGTCGTCGCAGCTCGCATGGCAGCTGGCTTGAGCTCTGCCTTCCCGCCTGCCCGATTCTGAGGCACTCGAGCGGAGGGGGTAGTGGAAAACCCCTGGCGTCAGGCTGGCCCCCTGATGCTCGCCGCCTGCAGTCGCTTGCACTCCGCAGGGTTACGCTCAAGCGAGCTCCGGGTGCAACGCGGGATGCAACGCCGGCGCTCTCGAGGCCCAGTCAGGTTGCGCTATGCGGCGTCGGCCAGGGTGCGCTCTGCGCTACGCGAATCTCGGGGCGCGTTCCCTTGCGGTTCCACGCGTGAGGGTTGACCGACACGGAAGAGTTCGTGCTCGTCAGAGGAGAGGCGAGTGAGGAGCCAGGCGGTGATGGCGTGCGTGGTGGAGAACGGCGGGGCGAGGTGGTGAGGGCGATAGGCGCCGGAGAGGAGCGGGAAGGCGTGGAGGCGACGCCAGCGCGTGACGATGCGCCAGGAGAGTGGGCGGCCGTTGCGACGGGTAACGTGGAGGGAGGCGAGGTGGTGCAGGATGCGGGCGTGGCCGATGATCGCTTGTTCGCGGTCTGGGAGCGCCTGACAGAGCATCGTGTATAGAGCGGCGCTCCGCTCGTGTTCGGTGGCGGCGTGCTGGGCGCGTTCGCGGGCGAGGTTACGCTTGCCAGGCATGTGCGCTCTTGCGGTGACACACCTTCTTAGGTAATCACGTCCATGTGAGTGAGTGGCCACATGGCCACATGACATTACCTAGGAGGTTGACCATGACGAAGAAGCATTTTGAGTATGCCGCGCGGTACGTGCGGGAGCTCAGACGCCATCGGCAGTACGCGGAGACGATCGGAGCCAAGATCGACCAGATCGAGGAGGCGTACGTTGCGTTGTTTCGGGCGTTCGGACCGCGGTTCGACGAGGGGCGGTTTCGGGCCGCGTGCGAGGCGTAGGGCCATGACGATCATTGTGCTGAGCGCCGTGACGATGCTGGTGAGCGCGACGGCGTATCTGGTGATCCCATGATGGCGATCGCGCTCTTTGTGGCGGGCATGTACGTGGTCCATGTGCTGCAGCGGTTCGGGCTGATCCAGCGGTGACGCGGCCGATGCGTCTGGTGGCATGCCCGCGGCGCGTGCCACTGGCGGAGCGGCTGTGGCTCCAGAAAGCGAGTCGATGACCATGACTACAGACGAGATTGCGGTCTTCCGTGCCCGATTAGGAGCCTTGCTGGTACGCTTGGATGCGCAGGAGACGGCGCACGAAGTGCGGCGGCGCTACCAGCCGAACATCTACCGGATCGGTCACTATCTCCGCGCGGCGGACGATTGCGCGACGGCGTTGCATGCGGGGAAGACGGCCGAGCAGGCATTCGCTCAGTCCTTTGTCGCTACGCGCGGCATGCATGGCATCGCCAAGAAGCTAGGGCTCAGGCTGGATGTTGAGCGCGGCGACTGGATCGCCATCGCTGCCCCGACTTCATCCGCAGCATAAGCCGCGGCCAGGTCGGCGAGCGCCACGACGGTCTCGGCGCTGGGGGCTGTTAGTGCGTGCGCGGGAAGTCCCTCGATGGGGAGGCGGCTGGGACGGCGGCAGTAGCGCCAGAGGCCGCGGATGACGGCGGTGCGGGCGTAGGCATGGAACGTGCCAGCGCCGGGCTGAAAGTAGACCGCAGCGCGGAGCAGCGCCGTGATGGCTTCATCCCACGCGTCATCAAGGGAGAGGCTCGAGCGGCGGGCGGTGGTGGCGACGTAGCGGCGCGCCCACGGGAGGATGGTGCGGGCGGGGGGGGGAAGATAGGGCGGCACGGGGAACGCGGCGTCCAAACGCGTAGCATCCCGTGCCACCCGACCCATGCGACCGACCTCCGTACGACGACGACGAACGGGAGGCACGTAGCATGCGAGGTGCCAGACTTGCAACGTGTGCAGTCCGATGCACGCTCGGTTAGTGCGCGCGCGCCAGGGTGGCGGGACGGCGCAGGGGCTGGCGGGAGGTCGCGGGAGGTCGTTAGTGCGCGCGCACGAGGACGGCGACCAAGGTGCCGACTTGGGCCAGCAGCCCGGTGACGACGATGCCGATCACCCACCACATGCGATCTTCGAGGCGGCCGACGCGGGTATCCACGTGCTCAAGGGTACTGCGGACGGCGCGCATCTCGGCGCGGAGCTCCCCGATGGCCTCGGAGACGGGGTCGAAGGGGTGGCGATCGGCTGGGGTGCTCATGTGCTGGCCGATGTAACGCCGCGATGCAGCCGGTGTCAACGCGCGGGGGGCATAGAGGAGGGGCATGGCAAAGCACCCATCGCATCGCGCGGAGCATCCGGAGCACGAGCCGCCCCCGGAGGAGGACGAGGAGGTCCCGCCGCCGACGAAGGAAGAGCCCGTCGATCCCGATGCGCCCCCGAAGACGCAAGTGATCCAATACTGAGGAGGCTGCTCTCCATGCCGTTCACCGATGGCTACGAAGTGATCGCCCCAGCCGGGCAGGTGCCAGGCGCGGCGCCGGGGACCGAGAAGACGAACGAGAGTCGGCCGAGTCCCGGCCCGGGGTGGTCGAAGGAGACCGCGAAGGGGGCCACGCCGGGCAAGCCGGGTGGTGGGGGCGGCGAGGCGACGCCCAGCGACACGTACTGAGCGGGCGCGATGGCGGGGCGGACGCGCAAACGCGGCGCCGCTGCCGGTCTCGTCCCGCAGCATGTCGCGACCGACTTGACGGCGACCCACGGGCTGACGCGGCTCTCCGGCGAGCGCGTGGTCGATCTCGCGCGGAAGACCTTGGATGCCGGCGAGGGGATGGTCGGGGCGTGGACGGCGCTCGAGCCGATCGTGCGGAAGCTGACGGGGCTGGTGCGCCAGCGCGTCGACGTGGGCGACTTCGACGGCAAGGAAGCGCTGTTCCTATTGCGGGAGTGCGCCAGCGTCGCCCAGCGCGTCAGTCAGGCGGCGACGGGCGTCTTGCGGGCGAGTGAAGGCCAAGTGCGGCTGGCGGTCTTGCTCGAGGGGCCGAAGCCCACCCGACAAGCGCCGGGGGCGATGACGGAGAAGCAGCTGGTGGGCGTGGTCTTGGCGATGGCGCGACGCTTGAAGGAGGAGCAAGGCGTCTGTCCCGTCTGTGCCCCGCCGGCGATTCCCGTCGAGTCGAACGGCAAGGGTGAAGGAGGTGCACCGTGCCCTTGATCCAGTTGATCGTCATCTTGATCGTGATCGGGCTGATCCTCTACCTCGTCGAGACGCTGCTGCCGATCGATCCCGCGATCAAGCAGGTGATCCGGGTGGTCATCGTGATCGCGGTGATCTTGTGGCTCTTGTCGCTGGTCGGCCTGATCCCGCAGCGGATCAGCTGGCTGATGCCGCCGCGAAGGTACCTGACCTAGTGGAGGACGCGCTCGCCTATGCCGCCGAGGTGGTCGACGAATGGGAGCGGCGGGTCGCCACCGATGCGCTCCGCCACTTTCGCAGCTTCCCGAAGGCGCATCCGAAGCAGCAGCAGTTCGTCGAGGACGACGATACGCGCGAAGTGCTGTTGCTCGGCGCCAACCGATCGGGGAAGACGATTGCGCTCTGTGCGCGGGTGGCGCGGCGGCTGCGGAGCGGCGCGGCGAAACTGATCTGGATCGTCTCGCCGTCGAACGCGATGAGCCGCCAGAACATCGTCCCGCAGCTCTACGAGGGCGCCCCGGGCATCGTGCCGTTCATTCCGGAGACCGAGATCGCGCAGGTGCGGACGTCGCCGGACTGGGAGGTGATCGGGCACGAGGGCTGGCGGTGCGTGCTCAAGAGCTGCGAGCAAGGACGCGATAAATTCGCTGGGGCGGCGATCGACGAGGTGGACTACGACGAGCCGCCGACGTGGCCGATCTACAACGAGTGCGCGATTCGGTTCGGGGCGGGGAGCCGCGTCTTGGTGCGGATGGCGGCGACCTTGCTGCCGCCGCCGGGGCAGTCGGGGGGCGTCTGTCAGTGGCTCTGGTCCGAGAAGATCGAGCCGTGGCTGCACAAGCGGCTGGGCGACGACACGCGGATCATCAACGTCTCGATGGCGGACAATCCGTACATCACGGAGGAGCAGCTCGGCCTCGCACGGCGGCTCTACGCACCGGGGTCGCTTGACTACCGGATCCGCATCTTGGGCGAGCTCCTGCCGGGATTGATCGGGGCACGCTGTTACAGCGGGTTCGAGCGCCGACTGCACGTCAACAAGACCTTGGGGCCGCCGTCGATCGACCCGATGCGTCCGCTCTATGTGGGCGTGGATGTGAACGTCGATCCGCTCTGCGCGATCATCATGCAGCAGCACGGCAAAATCTGGCGGGCGCTGGATGAGATCGTGCTCCGGCCCGGGACGCTGGGCGAGCTGGGCGACACCATCCGCGAACGTTTCTCGACTCATCGGCACGAGATCGTCTTGTGCGGTGACGCCATGGCCGAACATCGCCACGCGCAGACGGGAAAAACGGATTACGAGGTGCTGTTGGCGGCGATGGCAGGCGGGCCGCGGGTGCGACTTGCCGTGCCGCCGCAGAATCCGCCCGACCGGAACCGGGTCAACTTGGTGAACTTCCTCTTGGGGGCGGCGGGGGCCCCCGTGCGCCTCGAGGTGGCGCCGGGGTGCGTCGAGCTCATTGCCGACTTGGAGCAGGTGCTCTGGAGCCGTGACGGCGGGCACATCAACAAGAGCCACAAGCGGGACGACCCGTACTATCAGCGCACCCACATCTCGGACGCGATGGGCTACATCCTGTTCTTGCGTGAGGCGGCATCGTTGACGCAGGCGACCCGGATCGGGCAGCCGAAGCGGGCGCCCATTCCGCCGCCGGCGTACGGCTTCCAGCGCGAGCAGCGGGATCTCCTGTGAACGGCGGGCCGGGCATTCCGCTCGATCCGGGGGCCCCGCTGGCCGGGATCCCGAATCCGCCGCCGCTGCCGCAGCCGCCGCAGCCGGGCATGCCGCCGCCCGGGATGCCGATGGGTGGCCCGCCCCCGCCGCCACCTGATCTCGGCGCAGAGGCACCGCCGATCGAGGATCCCGACCCGCTGCCGCAGGTGGACGATGCGATCCTGCTCCAAGCGATGCAGATCGCCTACGAGCAATCGAAGTCGACACGGGAGACGCGCCGGAAGCTGAACCGCCGGAACTGGGACGCGTTCCACGGCAAGTTCGAGTTTCTGGTGAAGAAGCGGGCGGGCCAGTCGGCCATCGTGATCCCGTCGCTCGAGACGTCGATGGAGCAGGTCTGCGCGCAGCTGACACAGCAGCTGGTCGGGTTTTCGCATTGGTTCTCGGCCAAGTACGAGGGCGTGGAGCCCCCGCTGCCGGGCCTGGATGCCGATCAGGCGTGCAAGATCCTGGGCCAAGAGATCGAGCGGCTGGCGGTCGAGGGCGGGAAGATCCCGACCACCTACGGCATCGGGCGGCTCGTCTACGATTCGCTGAAGATCGGGCTGATCGAATCGGTGGTGACCTGGAAAGTGACCATGGCGCCCGATGACCAGCAGATCTTCTCGATTGGCCCGGGCGGGTCGCTCAAGCTCGAGACGAAGGCGACGATGCGGCTGCGGATCGACATCGTGCCATTCGAGGACCACTACCCGGATCCGTCTGCGGCGCATCACTACGACATCCACGAGGTGGAGATCGCGATCTCCGATCTGCCGGAGCTGGGCTTTTCGCAGACTGAGATCGAGAAGATGCGTCACGCGTCTCCGGGCGGCGAGAAGCTTGAGCAGCAGCGCCGCAGGGAGGGGATAGCCCCTGCGCTCCGCCAGCCCCAGCACCGGGCTCTGCTGCGCGAATACTGGGGGGATCTGATCCACCCGCAGACCGGCCAGATGATTTGCCGGGGCATCATGTTCCTGACGGCTGGGGGGACGTCGGTCGTCCGGAGACCGGTGCGGATCCGAGACATCCTCTGGGCAGGCAAGCGGCCGTTCATCTCCGTGCCGTTGCTGCCGACGCCGACGGCGGAGCAGCACCATGCGTTCATCGACATCGCTCGGCCGCTGGTCGAAGCCGAGTCGGAGCTGACGAACCTGATGATCGATGCCGGGTTCAACGCGGCACTGGGCGTGAAGGAGATCCGCTCCTACATGCTGGAGGACCCCAGTGTAATTCAGGGCGGGCTGCGCCCGGGGATCGATCTCGAGATCGCGGAAGGCCGCGGGGACGCCGATGTGGTCAAGCGGGTCGATACCGGGACGCTCAACCAGGACATGCTGAACGTCTTGGACCGGATCAGCCGGATGCGCCAAGAGGCCTTTCGCATCAACGATTTGCAGCTCGGCCGGCTGCCGCAGCGGAAGCAATCCGCGACGGAGATCATGCAGGTCGAGGATGCCGGCAACGATCTGTTCTCGAACATTGCGCTCAGGTTCGAGGACACCGCGATTGAGCCGTTGCTCGAGCTCTGCTGGCTGACGATCTGGCAGTTTGCCGACGACTCGATGATTGCGCGGATGGGCGGCATCGTTGGGCCGGAGAATGCGCAGAGCTTGGCGATGCTCTCGCCGCAGGAGCGCTTTGCGTGTTTCGCGTCGGCGCCCAGTTTCAAGGTGCAGGGCTACAAGTACCAGCTGCAACGCGTGAAGGATCTCCAGAAGCTGATGATGCTCCGACAACAGGCTGCATCAAATCCCGCGTTGCTCCAAGTGATCACGACGCGCTTCTCGCCGCTCAAGGAGTACGCCATCATCTTGCAATCGCTTGGGATCGATCCCAGCGATGTCGAACGCGATCCCGACGAGCCGATGCCTGATCCGGCCATGCTGCAGGCGCAGGCTGGAATGCCGCCCGGTGGCGGACCTGGGGCACCGCAGAATCCCGCCGCGAATCCTGCGGCCGCCGCCGCCGGGCCTCCTCCGAATCCAACAGGCCAGCGCGGCCAGCAAATGCCGTGAGGTGAGACCATGGCTGGAGAGGTAACGCCCCGCGTGCCGTCGTGGCCACATGATTCCCCGATCGAGGTGGAGTACCCACCGCCGCCAGGGGTGCCAGGGCCACCGGGACCGCCAGGCGCGGACGGCGCGGACGGTGCGACTGGCCCAGCCGGACCCGCCGGACCAACGGGGCCCGGCGTGCCAGCGGGTGGAGTGACGGGCCAGATCCTCGTCAAGAAATCCGATGCGGATTTCGACTGCGAATGGCAGACGCCGGTCTGACATCGCGTGAGGGCATAGAGGGGTAAGCGACCGATGCCAAGAAAGGGTCAGCCCCCGCCAAGACCAGCCGCCCGTCCGGCCCCGCCGCGCGCCCAACCCACCTTGGGGCAGGCAACCGGCGGGCGGCCCGGTCGCGTCCCATCGGCACCGCCGGGGCAGGCGAAGAGACCCGGCGCAGGAGCGGCTCCGACACCACGGCCGCCGACGGCGCCGCCGCTCGGCTTGGGGCTCGGCTTGGGACCGCGCCAGCGCGGGGCGTTCCAGCAGGCGGCGCAGGGTGGGCAGGGACAGCAGTTCCTTGCCGCGCGTCCGTGGCTGCAGCAACGGGTGAACCAGCTTGGGCCTACCTCACCGCAGGCGACCCGGGTCCAAGATTTCCTCGCGACGGGGCAGAACCAGCGTCCCGTCCGCACGCCACCGAACCAGACGCCGGGTGCCTTCACGCCGCAGCCTCCCGCGGGACCCGCGCCGTGGAACGAGTCCGTCACGCCCGGTACCACGCCGCAGATTCCGGGTGGCGGCATGGCTGGCTGGAGCGGCGATAATGCCGGGCTCCAAGACCAGCTCCGGGGCTACCCGCAAGCGCAAGCCGCCGGGCAACTCCCAGGCCTCGGGCAACCCGGTGGCGGCGGTGGTGGCTGGCAGCCGATGGGCGCGCCGCCGATGTACCAGAATACGTGGGGCGGCATGGGCTATGGCGGCGCGGGTGGCGGCGGCCTCGGGACCGCAGTCGGGGGCTATTACGGCCCCGGCGGAACCTTTGGGCCCGGTGGCGGCGGCATGTTCGGCGGCTACTCGCCGGAGATGCAGCAGGTCCTCCAAGCGCGCTACGGCGGTGGCCTCGGCATGCAGGGCGGGGGCGGCGGGATGGGCGGCGGCTATCAGCAGCGCAGCGGCGTGGGCCAATATGGCATGGGCGGCGCCGGTGCCATGGGTGCCGGGAGTTACATGGGCCGCAGTTTCGGCGCGGGCAATCCGTGGACGGGCGGCGACTTCGCGCAGGGTGGTGGCGGGGGCGGCGTATGATGGTGATCGGCGGGGCATCCGACTCCGGCAGCTCAGCGCAGATCTGCTTGGCCGATCCCAAACCCGAACGCCTCCGGAGCGCGTTGGAGCCGGGGAAAACCGTCCGCGTCACACTGGACGGCGCCGTGGACGAGCTCCGGCTCCGCGACGGCCACGCCGATCTCTCGCTCGAGGTGCATGGCGTGTCGGTGCGGCCCGAAGGACGGAAGACCATCTCCTCGCTGATCGAGGAGAAACAGAAAAAGGCGGTGCGCTGATGGCTGCCGACTGGACCAAAGGCTTCGAGAGCACGCGGCCCGAAGACGCGAACGCTCCGAATCGCGATCGCGATCAGAAGTGGTCGGGGCCGGGAACGATGGCCGAAGCCGTCAAGGACCGGTGGCGCGGCGTTCCGAAGGCGTATCCCTTGGGCAAGGCGAAGGATGGAGGTGGCGGGGGTGGTGAGTGACCGGATCCGTGTGCGTGGCGCGTCTCTGCCGAAAGCTCGTCAGTGGCTGGTCTGGCTGGCGTACAACGTGGGCAAGCTCCCCGCCGATCACGGTTGGATGCAGCTGGCCCGCGATACGACGATCGGACTCCACCACACGATCGTGTCGGCGGCACGGCGGCTCCGCGGCAATCCGACCTGGGACATCCAGGGCACGATGACTGGCGACACGGAGCGCCTTGAGGATCAGGCGATACGCTGGGCCCGACTCGCCGGGCAACTCGTCTTGCGTCCCGACATTCCGGAGCGCTTCCGCCCGCTCACTGAACTCCTCGAGGGCGCGTGCAAGCAGATGGTCCGGCTCGCTCGCGAGATCGATCTGCTCCAGCTCGGCGGTGCCATCCAAGTGGACGTCTCCGTGGACAAGCACGCCCAGCAGCTGGTCGAGGTCGGCTGATGGCGATTGAGCTGGATCCGCTCGTCGCGAAGCTCGTCGGAGACGGGCACGCCGCACGGTCGTTGCTCGTCGCCATGGAGACGTTCTGCAATGCGCTGGTCGAGGACGCGCTCAAGGAGATGGACCGCGAGCTCGCGAACCGGCGCTTGACGTCGGAGACCGCGCTCACGCTGTCGCATGAGATCGGCGCCTATCGGCGGATCGTCCAGCGGCTGCGGAACCGTGTCGTCGCCGGCGAGAAGGCGGAGCAACGCCACGTGCGAGAGCAGCAGGAGGGAGCGGCATGATCCAACCGCAGCCAGCGGCACCGGCGAAGGAACAGGTGCAGCTCGGCAATCGGGTGATCGAGTTGGACCCAGAGGCTGCGGGTGCTGTCCGCCAGTCGTTCAACGATCTGGCGAATGCGTACGGCGTGGCCGTCGAT
>DATGCY010000723.1:0-5621 GCA_035311385.1 Candidatus Methylomirabilota bacterium | reverse complement strand
TCGAGGACCGTCGGGGTCAGCGCACTCATGACGACCTGGCGAAGGACACCACGCTAACCCTTTCTGCCCTTCGGCCACAGTCCAGCCATCTGGCGTCCGATCGCCAATTCTCCGATGTGGTAGGAGTTGTGATCAGCGATGACCAGACAACATCGAAAGAAAGTGTGCTTGCCGGCACTGTTGGGCACCGTTGCGAAGAGATTGCGAGCCGGATCCCGGAGGAGCTCGATGATGGCTTCCCGATCCTTGTGGAACTGCGCGAGAGACTGTCGCCACTGGGCTGCCGTCGCGCGCGTGCCCTTTCCCGGCCAGTAGCCCTGGGGAAAGGGGGGCTCCTCATACGACGTGCTTACCATGTAGTCGAGCATGTCCTTCTGCGCCAGACGTATGTGCTCAACGAGATGCCAAAAGCTGTAGGGAACCTTGGGAAGACGCGAATTGATCGCCGACGTGGGGAACGCTTTGGTCGCCTCGGCAAACGCCATGTGGGCGTCCCCGCTCTCGAGGGTCGACGCCAGCTTGGTCCGAATCTCCTCGTCAGCCTCGACCCGATTCACGGCCATTGCCGTAGCCTCCTCTTGAACCACACCATGACGCGGTTGCTTAGCTTCCCCTGTGCGGGACGAGCCAGTGTAGGCGCACGCGGTGCTGCGCGTTCGTTCGCCAGTCTGGTGGAATCGTACACCCGGCCCACCGGCGAGACGACACCGCGAGCCCAATCAAGCCCGCGAACGCTCACGCGCTCGTCGCGTTCATCGTCACCGTGGCCGACGTCACGATCGCGAACGTCGGCGCTCCCTTCTCGGGCCTCGTCTTCGTCTTTGCCGTCGGCTGCCGGAGCTCCGGGGTGACGAGCCTCCGCCCCTGAATCAGTTCAAGTCGTCGAGTGAGTGGAGCATCGTGCGGGCCCGCGGCACCTCCACGAGCTCCCAGCGGGAGCGATCGGTTGGGGCAGGCTCATCGATGACGCCCTGAAGCTCCTGTCGCGCTTCGGCGATGCGTCCCTGCTTGATGTAAAGCTTGGCGAGCTCGATGCGCGCGCCGGAGAGATGCGGAGCGAGCCGTTTCGCGGTCTTGAAGTACTCCTCCGCTTTCTCTTTGTCTCCACCCATAATGGCGGGGATCTCCCGCTGGAGGCTTCCGGCCATGATGTTCGCCTCGACGTTGTTGGGATCCAGACGCAGCACGGTGTCCACCTCGCGACGGATCGTCCCGAGCGTGATCAGCGAGCGGAAGAGTCCCTTCACTTGCGCCCAGCTGCCAAGGTTGATGGCGTACCACAGGTGCGCCTCCGGATCGTCGGGCGAGCGGGCAATGGCGCGCTCGGCCGCGGCCCGGCCCTTCTCGTACGCGGCGAGACGTGCCTCCTCCGTCTTCGTGCGGTTCTCCGCGTAGAGGAACCATGCGCGCGCGAGCAGCACGAGCGTCCGGACGTCGGCAGTCTCTTTTCCGGCTACGGCAGTCTCCAAGAGATCACGCGCACGATCGATCCGCGTCACGTCCTCCCGGTAGCTATTCAGAAGGGTACGGGCCTCCTCTGAAGGCGTCTGCGCCGACACGGCGGTCGCCCCAACGAGCATCACGGTAAGCAGGGCTGGGACGCACAGCCCACGCGACGCCCGAGCGCGGCGGAACGTTCTTGTGACGATACTTCTCATTCCTGCAGAGACCAATTGGTGGAATTCGTTGCGCTCTTGCCCTCGCCTCAGCCTAGCATATGCGCGAGCGCGCTAAGCCGCAGTGTGCAACGATTCGGTGCAGAACTAGATTTCCGTCATTGGCACCACCGGAGTGTCGCGGCCACCACGGGACAACACGGGTGGACCAACCATACCAACCGTGAATCGTCGGGAAGACAAACCGTATCGCGCCTGAGATACTTGTCCGCATGCCACAGCTTTACAATGGCCGACGCAACACCTGACACAGGATAAGAGACATGGACATCTCCCCGCTCGCCGGCAAGCCCGCTGACCTATCGTTACTGATCGACGTGCCCCGGCTGGTGACCGCGTACTACGCGAGGCGGCCGGATCCGTCCGTACCTGCACAGCGCGTCCGATTTGGAACCTCCGGGCATCGCGGCTCCGCCCTCGATAACGCGTTCAACGAGGCACACATCCTCGCCATCACGCAGGCGATTTGCCTATATCGGAAGGAGCACCGCATCGACGGACCGCTCTATATCGGCAGGGATACGCACGCGCTGTCGGAGCCGGCCTTTGTCAGCGCGCTGGAGGTGCTCGCCGCGAATGGCGTCGACGTGATGGTCGATGCCGACAACGGTTACACGCCGACGCCGGTCATATCACACGCGATTCTCACCTACAACCGGGGGCGCACGCGCGGGCTCGCGGACGGCATCGTCATCACGCCATCGCACAACCCGCCGCGGTTCGGTGGCTTCAAGTACGATCCGCCACAGGGCGGACCGGCGGACACTCACGTCACGGACTGGATCGAACGGCAGGCCAATGCCTTCATTGCCGACGATCTGCGGGGGGTGGCCAGAGTACCGTTTGAACGAGCCCAGCACGCTTCGACCACGCATCCCCACCCGTACCTCGCGTCCTATGTGGGGGATCTCTCGTCGGTAGTCGACCTAGAGGCCATCCGCGAGAGCAAGGTTCACATCGGTGTGGATCCATTGGGCGGCGCCAGTGTGGCCTACTGGGATGCCATTGGCGAGCGCTATGGGCTCACCCTCGAGGTCGTGAATCGCGTCATCGATCCTACCTTCCGCTTCATGAGCGTCGATTGGGACGGCCAAATCCGCATGGACCCCTCGTCGGTGTATGCGATGGCTCGGATGGTCGGACTCAGGGAGCGATTCGACGTGGCCTTTGCCAGTGACACCGATGCCGATCGGCACGGCATCGTGAGCCGCAGCCATGGGCTGCTCGATCCCAATCACTATCTCGCCGTCGCCGTCTCCTACCTGTTCGCCAACCGTCCGCAGTGGTCGCCCGCGGTCGCCGTCGGAAAGACCGTGGTGAGCAGCAGCATGATCGATCGTGTGGTGCAGAAGCTTGGCCGACGGCTGGTCGAAGTGCCGGTGGGGTTCAAGTGGTTCGTGGAGGGGTTCATCGACGGCTCGCTCGGTTTCGGTGGTGAGGAAAGCTCGGGGGCGACATTCTTGCGGCGGGACGGCACGGTCTGGACCACGGATAAGGACGGGCTTATCCCGAATCTGCTGGCGGCCGAGATCACGGCTCACACGGGCCGAGACCCGGGCGTGCACTATGAGGAGCTGACCGCCGAGTTCGGACGACCGTACTACACACGGATCGACGCGCCGGCGACACCGGAGCAGAAAAGGAAGCTGGAGGCATTGTCACCGGAGGCGGTGGCGGCTCCGACGCTCGCCGGCGAGCCCATCCGGAAGACGCTTACCACGGCCCCTGGAAACGACGCACCCATCGGCGGTCTCAAGGTTGTGGCGGACCGCGGGTGGTTTGCCGCCCGGCCTTCCGGAACCGAGGACATCTACAAGATCTATGCGGAGAGCTTCAAGGATCAGACCCATTTGGATGCGATCGTGAGTGAGGCTCAGGAGATCGTGAACGCCGCACTGAAATCGTGAAGGCCGCACCGACATCGTCTCGGGCAGCAGGTCCCTCGCGGACGGCAGGCCGATGACTGACAACGCGCGTCCGACAGGTGTTCCACCGGTTCCGCTGAGAGAGCGGGGCGCGGGCGTGCTTCTGCATGTGACGTCGTTGCCCTCGCCCTACGGGGTTGGTGACGTTGGGCCGGCGGCCTTCTCGTGGATCGACCGGCTCCATGCTGCCGGCCAGAGCTGGTGGCAGGCACTGCCGATGGGTCCCACCGGATATGGCAACTCGCCGTATCAATCCCTATCGTCCTTTGCGGGCAATGGACTCCTGATCAGTCCGGATGGTCTGATCGAGGACGGCCTGCTCCGGACAAGCGACTGCCAAGGCCCTGCCTTCTCCGCGGCCGCCGTCGACTACGCAGTGGTCATCCCGTTCAAGCATCGCCTCCTTGAAGTGGCGTGGAGTCGCTTCCACGGCGGGGAGCGCCCGGACTTGCAGCTCGCCTTCGAGCAGTTCTGCCATGACCAAGCGCACTGGCTGGATGACTATGCCCTCTTCCGCGCTCTCAAGATCCAGTACAACAACACCTACTACCTCGAGTGGCCGGCGGAGATCGTGAAACGTAAGCCGGCCGCCCTGGCTCGCGCCCGCCGAGACTTGGCGCGTGGGATCGATCAGGTTCGCCTCGCCCAATTCCTGTTGTTCCGTCAAGGGGAACGACTCAAAGCTCATGCCCGTGCCCGGGGCGTCAGGCTGATCGGCGACCTGCCCTTCTTCGTGGCTCCCGACTCGAGCGATGTGTGGGCTCACCCCGAGCTCTTCTTGCTCGACGAGGCGCTCCGGCCGCGCGTCGTCGCCGGTGTGCCTCCCGACTACTTCAGCAGCGACGGACAGCTGTGGGGCAATCCCATCTACGACTGGGACGCTCTACGCCGCGACGGGTTTCGCTGGTCCATTGCCCGGCTACGCGCCCTGCTGGCACACGTGGACGTCGTCCGGCTGGACCATTTCCTGGCTTTCTCGGCGGCCTGGCACATACCCGCCGGGGCGCCAACGGCCCGCGCCGGTCACTGGGTGTCGGGTCCCGGTGCCGAGTTCTTCAGCACGCTCCAGCGAGAATTGGGAGCCCTTCCCTTCATCGCCGAGGATCTGGGGGTGGTCACGCCTGAAGTGCGTGCGCTCCGTGATCAATTTCATATCCCGGGGACTCGGGTGTTGCAGTTCGCTTTTGATGGCGCCGCCGACAACCCGCACCTACCGACCAACTATGTTCCCAACACGGTGGTGTACACAGGTACTCATGACAACGCCACGACGCGAGGCTGGTTCGAAGGGTTGCCCGATGCCGAGCAGCAGCACGTGTGGAGCTACCTGAAGCGGCCGACAGGAAGGACTGACGAGGCTTCCTGGGAACTCATCGGTTTGGCGTGGGCCTCTCGGGCAGCCCTGGCGATGGTTCCCCTTCAGGATGTGCTCAACCTGGGCGCGGAGGCGCGCATGAACGTGCCGGGGCATGCCGAAGGGAACTGGAGCTGGCGCTGCACGGAAGGCATGTTGGACTCCCACGCGTTCCAACGGTTGCGGGAGCTAACGACGGCATCACACAGACATCCTCCGCTCGCGAGCCTCGCGTAACATGATGCGGCCATGACCCGCGTGGCGCGCCTTCACGTCTCGCTAACCCGCCTGCACACTCGCGATGGAGTCCCGCTCGACGGCGTGATCCGGGAGCCCACGCGCCGGCGGCGGGCGGCGCTGATCTGGGTCCACGGTCTCGGGTCGACGTTCGCGTCTGGGCAGCCGCTCATCGAGGTGCTATCGCGGCGACTCAACCGAGTGGGCGTTGCCTATCTCAAGTTCAACAACCGTGGGCACGACATTGTCGTACGCGGAGGGAGGCGCCTCCAAGGCTCGGCATTCGAGCGCTTCACGGAGTGCGTCGAGGACATCCGTACCACGATCGCGTTTGCCCGCCGGGCCGGCTACCGTACGATCATCCTGGCCGGGCACTCGACCGGCGCCAACAAGGTCCTCCACTATGCGGCCCGGACCCGCGACCGTCGG
>DATGCY010000722.1:0-4313 GCA_035311385.1 Candidatus Methylomirabilota bacterium | reverse complement strand
CTCGGCGGCGCCATCTACGCCGGCCTGCAGGGACGGAGAGGCGCCGACGCCGCCCTCAATCGCGCGACCAAGGAAGCGGCCACGCCCGCGGTGTCCGTGGTCAATCCCACGGTGGCCGCGGCCACCGACGAGCTGGTGCTGCCCGGCACCGCGCGCGCCTACACGGACGCGCCCATCTACGCGCGGGCGAGCGGCTACCTCAAGCGCTGGCACGTGGACATCGGCTCGCGGGTGACCAAGGGACAGCTCCTCGCGGAGATCGAGACGCCCGAGATCGACCAGCAGCTCCGCCAGGCCCGGGCCGACCTGGAGAACGCGCGGGCCAACATGGAGCTGTCGCGCACCACGGCGGAGCGCTGGCAGACCCTGGCCAAGAGCGGCTTCGTGTCCCGTCAGGAGACGGACGAGAAGATCGGCGACCTGAACGCGAAGACGGCCACCGTGGAGTCCAACGCTGCCAACGTCAAGCGGCTCGAAGACCTCCAGGGCTTCCAGCGCATCTACGCGCCCTTCGACGGCATCATCACCGCGCGCAACACGGACACCGGCGCCCTCATCGACGCGGGCGGGCAGGCGCGCGAGCTGTTCCGCCTCGCTGCCATCGACAAGCTCCGCGTCTTCGTCTCCGTGCCCCAGATGTACGCGCAGGCCGCGCGCCCCGGCACCCCCACCGTAGTGACCATGGAGGAGGCGCCCGACAAGGCCCTGCGGGGCACGCTGGCGCGCACGTCGAATGCCCTCGACCCCACGTCGCGCACCATGCTGAGCGAGGTCGAGGTGGACAACCCGCGGGGCGAAGTGCTGCCCGGTGCCTACGTGGTGGTGCGCCTCCGCGTCGGTCGCGAGGTGCGCGGCATGACCATCCCCGCCAACACCCTGCTCTTCCGCTCGGAGGGCCTGCGGGTGGCTGTGGTAAGGAACGGCCGCGCCGAGCTCGTGCCCGTGAAGCTCGGCCGTGACTACGGGCGGAGCGTGGAAGTGGTGTCGGGTCTCAGCCCCACCGACGCCGTCATCGTGGACCCCGCCGACTCGCTAGTGAGCGGCACCGCCGTCCGCGTCATCGAGCGGCCGACCGAGACGAAGAAGCCCTGAGGAGATCGCGCATGCCGGCTACCCTGCCACCCCAGATCGAGCAGTTTATCCACGACAATCCGCAGGGCGTGCTGACCTCCTTCCGCCGGAACGGCATGCCGCAGCTCAGCATCGTGACGGTCTATCCGCGCGACGGCGGGGTAGGCATCTCCATCACGGAGACGCGGATGAAGTTCAAGAATCTCCTGCGCGATCCTCGCTGCTCCGTGCTCGTCTCGCACGCCGACTGGTGGTCGGGCTTCCTCGTCTTCGAGGGCAGGGCCGAGCTGGTGCACTCGGGCAACAGCGATCCTGAAACGCTGCGCCTGGCCCGCCGTCACATCTTCAGCGCCACCACCCGCCGCCGCAGCGCGGACTGGGAGGAGTACGATCGCATCACGGAGGCGGACAAGCGCGTGGCCATGATCCTCCGCCCAGAGCACATCTATGGCTCTGCCCTGGCCCGCATGCAGGAGGCGGCCAAGAAGTAGCGCGGCCCCTAGGCGAGAAGCGCGCCGCGCGTCTTCGTCTGAAGCCGGTACACGCTGGTGCGCGCGGTCACGAACAGTACCGAGCCGTCCTCGCCCCATGCGAGATTGGCGGGCAGCTCCGGCAGGACGATACGGCCGAGCAGCGTGCCGTCCGCCCGGCACACCCACACTCCACCCGGCCCCGTGCAGAAAACGTTCCCCCCCTCGTCCACCTTGAGGCCGTCGGGCACGCCCGGATCGTCGGAAGCCATGTCGAGGAGGACACGACCCTCGTGGAGCGAGCCATCGTTCCGCACGGTGAAGGCACGGATGTGCTTCTGGGCTGAGTCGTCGATGTAGAGCAGGGACTCGTTCGGAGAGAAGGCGAGGCCGTTGGGCAGCGTGAAGTCGTCCGCCACTATTTGGAGCGCACCGTCGGGAGCGAGGCGATAGACGCCGTTCGAAGGCTGCTCCTTGCCCGGGATGGGCTCCTTCCACCACCCGGGTGGTCGCGTGCCGCCCCGGATCCCCGGCTGGACGCCGTAGGGTGGGTCGGTGAAGTAGATCGAGCCGTCGGACTTGACCACGATGTCGTTGGGGCTGTTGAGTCGCTTGCCCTCGAAACGCTCGGCGAGCACGGTCCGCGTACCGTCGTCCGCGACGCGCGTGACGCGACGGCCGTCGTGCTCCGCGGCGATCACGCGACCCTGTCGATCGAGGGTGAGCCCGTTGGAATACCCCCGCGCGTACGTGGTCAGCTCCGGCCCCTCGGGCAGGCGGCGCCAGCGCGCAATGCGCTGGTTCGGGATATCGCTGAAGAGCAAGGAGCCGGCGCGCCACACCGGCCCCTCCGTGAAGGCGAACCCGCCGGCCACGCGCTCGATGGGCGCATCGGGGGCGACGAGCTCGTGCAGCGCGCGGTCACGTACTTCCAGAATGGACATGGGATTTCTCTCCCCTGGGCGACGTCGTGGTGTGAAGCTTCGACCGCGGCGAGTCTGCCACGAGCCTGCGCCGGACGTCCAGCTGGACCGGGCTCTAGACGGCGAACCCAGCTTTCGACACTCGAGCGCCACACCAGCAGACGCACCGCGATCTGCCGGAGGCGGTCGCATTCTTTGACACGGCGCGAGGCCCCATCTAGACTCTCGACACCTTGGGCCAGCCGCCGTCGCTCCCGACAGCCGAACGAGGCGAGGCCGTGATCGATCGACGGGTCTTCCTGAATGGCCTGGCGTCGTCCCTGCTCCTCACGCCGACGACAGCGCACGCACAGCCCGCGAGCAAGACTCCGCGCATAGGATTTCTCGGCCTGGTCTCCGCCGTCAGCCATGCGCCTCGTACCGAGGCATTTCGCGCCGGACTTCGGGATCTCGGGTACATCGAAGGCAGAAACATCCTGATCGAGTTCCGCTGGGCCGATGGGCACTACGATCGACTGCCCGAGCTCGCCACGGAGCTCGTCCGTCTGAACGTCAACGTCATCGTGACGCACGGGGCCGCGGGAGCCGTCGCGGCGAAACAGGCCACGACGACCATCCCCATCGTGATCGCCGCAACCGGTGACATTCTCGCGCTGGGGCTCGTGCAGAGCCTTGCCCAGCCGGGCGGCAACATCACGGGATCGACCTTCTTCAACCCCGAGCTCGCGGCAAAGCGACTCGAGCTGCTGAAGGAGGCGATCCCTCCCTTGTCCCGGGCCGGGCTGGTGTCCAACCCGAACAATCCGATCAACGGGTCTATCGTGCAGGCGATGGAGGAGACCGCGCGATCGCTCAAGGTGGAGCTGCGCCAGTTCGAGACCCGTGGGCCAAGCCAGCTCGAGAGTACGTTCTCCGCCATGGTGAGGGCCCGCGTCGGCGGCATCGTGATTCACGAGGACACGATCCTCCTCGCCAACGCGAAGCCAATCGCAGATCTCGCGGCCAGGCATCGGCTGCCGGGAAGCGGGTTCCCGGAGTTCGCCAGGGCGGGGGGCTTGAATCCAGTAGCGTGCCTGCCTGACTAGCGCTTCTGGTACTCCGGGCGCCAGCGGAGCAGCCGCACCTCGATCTGGCGGATGCCCAGGGCCATCACGATGCCGATCAGCCCCAGCACGACGAGGGCGACCATCATGTCCGCCGCGTTCAGGGTGCCGAGGGACTGGATGATGAGATAGCCGAGACCGCCGCCCGACTCGCCTCCGATGAACTCCCCCACCACCACACCGATGAGGGCGAAAGAGATGGACGGCGTCAGCGATGCGAAGGTCCAGGCCAGGGTCGACGGCACGATGACGGTGCGGAGGATCTGCCCCTCGCTCGCTCCGAGGAATCGCGCGCTCGAGATCAGGTCGGCGTCCACGCTGCGCGCGCCCTGGAAGGTGTTGAAGAACACGATGAAGAACACGATGCTCCACGCGAGCACGATCTTGGCGAGGAGCCCGAAGCCGAACACCATGGTGATGAGGGGCACCAGCGCGATGCGGGGCAGCGAGTTGAAGGCCACGATGAAGGGATCGAAGACGCGCGCGGCGCGGTCGCTGCGCCCGAGGAGGAGGCCGGCCACGAAGCCCGAGGTGATGCCCACGAGAAAACCCCACAGCGTGGACTGCACGGTGGAGAGCGCCATCTTCCAGAGCGGCAGGCGCACGTTGTCCGACATCAGATAGACGAAGCGCCCCGCGATGGCCGAAGGCCGGCTGATGAAGAAGGGATCGATCCAGTAGAGTCCCGGGGTGCGGGAGATGGCCTTGATGCCGGTGAGGTACTCCCAGGCCACCAGGATCACCAC
>DATGCY010000721.1:0-8058 GCA_035311385.1 Candidatus Methylomirabilota bacterium | reverse complement strand
TCTCCCGGCTTCGGCGACGGCGCGGGCTGGCGACGTCGGGTGGGGCTGCCGGGCGGCGGACCCATCGCGGTGATCACGACGCTGGGGGTGTATCGCTTCGAGGAGGCGACGTGCGAGATGATCCTCGCCTCGTACCATCCGGGGCAGAGCATAGAGTCGGTGCGTGCGGCCACGGGCTGGGATCTGCGCGTGGCCGATGACTGCCGCGAGACGCCGACCCCCACCGCCGAGGAGCTCGATATCGTGCGCGCCTGCGATCCCGCCGGCTTCTGGACTCGCTAGCGCGTGGACGGACGACCGGCGCCCCGCCGCTGGCTGATGTGGGGCATTCCTGCGTTTCTTTTCTTCTTCGGCTTCCTGCATCGAGTCGCTCCCGGCGTGATCGTCAAGGAGATCATGCAGGCCTTCAACGCGACGGGAGCGATCGTGGGACTCCTCTCCGCCATGTACTTCTGGGCCTATGCGGGGCTCATGATCCCCGCTGGCGTCCTCATCGACAGCTTCGGGGTTCGCCGCATGGTCGCGGCGGGCAGCGTGGTGATGGGTTTGGGCACGCTCGTCATGGGTCTTGCCGACTCTCAGGCCACCCTCATGGCAGGACGATTCCTGGTGGGCGCCGGAGCCACCGTGACCTTCATCGGCTGTCTCAAGATCGCCGCCGACTGGTTCCCCCTCTCACACTTCGGGACCCTGTCCGCGGTGACGGCCACCGTGGGCGTGCTGGGAGCGCTCGGAGGCACGGTGCCGCTGGCCGCCCTCGTGGCCGTCGCAGGCTGGCGCCACGCCTTCATCCTCATCGCGGTCCTCACCTTCTTAGGCGCGGTCGCCTGCTTCCTCTTCGTCCGCGATCATCCCCCGGGTACCGCCTCCGTCGCGCACGCCTCCAGCCTCGCCTCCGTGCTCCGCGGCGTGGTGAAGGTGCTCGGCAACTGGCACACGTGGCCGCCATTCCTCACCTTCTTCTTCTCCTACTCGGCCATCAGCAATCTCATGCTGTGGGCGGTGCCGTTCCTGCGCGACGTCTACGGCCTGGGCAACACCCGGGCCGCCGCCTATGCCTCGGCGGTGGCGTGGGCGCTCCTCGTGTCGGCTCCGCTCACCGGTTATCTCTCTGATCGCGTGCTGCGCCGGCGCAAGCTTCCCTACGCCGCTCTCTCCGCGTGCTCGGTGATCCTCTGGCTGGTCTTCGCCGCCACCGCGGGCACGCTGCCGCTGCTTGGCGTGGCCGCGCTGCTCTTCGGCATGGGTACCGTCGGGGGGGCCTTCGTGCTCACCTGGCCGATCGGGCGCGAGGTCAATCCGCCGCGTCTCGCGGGGACGGCGGTGGCCGTGACCAACATGGCTGGCTTCGTCGGCGCGGCCCTGACCCAGAAGTACGTCGGCGGCGTGCTCGATACGGGGTGGACAGGCACGATGGTCGAGGGAGCGCGCGTGTATCCGGTGGCGGCCTATGCCGTCGCCTTCAAGGTGTGCGCGGTCTTCGCTCTGGTCGCCGCCGGCATGAGCCTGTTGCTCCGCGAGACGCGCGGGCAGAACATCTATCACGAGCTCTATCCGCGTGACGTCCCTGCCGCTCCTTGAGCGACACCCGCGCTCGACGACCGTCTAAGCGCGGTCGAGGAAGCCCTCGGTCATCGCGTTGATGACGGGCGCGGCGTTGGCGGAGATGGCGTTGATGCGCGCCTTGACCTCGGACAGGGCGCGGAAGGGTTTCTTGAGGAGGTGCTGCGCGTAGTCCCTCACCGCCCCCTCGAGCTCCTCCCCCGGCACCACGCGCGTCACCAAGCCCATAGCGTGGGCTTCGGCGGCGGAGTAGCGGTGACAGCCCATGATGATCTCCTTGGCCTTCGCCGGTCCCACCATGCGGATGAAGCGCGTGGTGGACGCCACCCCCAGGGGCACGCCGAGATCGACCTCGGGTATCCAGAGCTGGGCCTGCGAGGCCGCGAAGCGAAAGTCGAAGGCGAGCGCGAGCCCCCACCCGCCGCCCACGGCATGCCCGTTGATCATGGCGATGGTCGCCTGCTCGAGGTTCTCGACGGCGCTGGTGACGCGCTCGAAGAGCCGGCGGAACTGGCTCTTGTTCTCCTTGAAGAGGCGGCGACGCTCCTCGTCGGTCTTGGCGCGCGCATGGGGCGCGTCCGCGCCTGCCGAGAACACGGGAGGCGCGCCGGTGAGGATCACCACCCGCGAGGAGGCATCGTCGCGCAGCTCGGCGAGGGCGGCTCCCAGCTCCATGAGCATGGGATCGCTGAGCGAGTTGCGCCGGTCGGGCCGATTGAGGGTGACAGTGACCACGGGGCCGTCATGCTTGACGGTGACGTTGTCGCTCATGCGCGCGTTGCCTCCAGAAGAGCCTGCTCCAGCCCCTTCTCGTCCGCGAGGAGCTTCTGACGCGCGCTCCGCATCACCTCGCGAGAGCGGACGTAGCCGGCTCCCTGCTCCCGATCGCGGGCCACGGCGGGAGCGAGGATGTCGTCGAGCACTCGGACGAAGGCGGCGGAGAGGCGGCGGCGCACCTCGCCGTAACCGCGTACCACGGTGGCCAGGTCCGCCACCTCGACGGCGAGAGAGGCGTCGAGAGCCACGGTATCGAGCACCGCGGTCTGCCAGCGGTCGATGAGCGCGAACTCGCGCTGCGCTCTGAGCGAGGTGGGGCGAAGGAAACGGAGACGGCCGAGCGCCCACACCCGTGCATAGCCCAGCACCGAGGTGGTGCGCACGTGCTGGCCGATGGTCGGGCGCCCTTCGGGCCAGCGCGCCTCGCACCAGCGCGCGATGGGGGCGCCGATGGCCAGAGGAAGAATGCCGTAGATCTCGTCGAGATCGGGCTTGAGATAGTCGGTGACGCGGAGCACCTGATCGTCGCCGGCCCCGTGCTCGCGGCGGATCCGCTCGAAGCGCCGCGCACGGGTCTTGAGATCGGCGACGCGGATCGCGTCCTCGTAGCTCATCCACACCGCGAGCCGTCTCGCGAAACGCTCGGTCACCACGCCCTCCGGATCGGCCGCGCGCACTCGACGCACGCGCTCCAGGAAGCTCTCGACGTAGGCCACGTCCTGATAGTCGATGAGCCGCGCGACCGCTTCGCCCATCATGGGGTGAAGCGGCGCGGGAAACTCGGCCTCGACGCGGTTCAGGAGCTCGAGGAAGGTGGGGCCGCGAGCGCCCAGCTCGCGGGCGCGCTCCGCCCTGGCCGCTGACCACGACGGCCGCGCCGCGGCTTCGGGCGCCGAACCTCCCGCGGCGACGTCCATGCCGGCTTTGAAGCCGGCGAGATTGCGCTCGACGGCGACTCCGCTCTCGCGGATCGCCGTCTCGAAGTCGGAGGGAGCGAGGGGCAGCACGCCTGATGCGGCGAGTGCGCCCAGCAACACGGCGTTGACCTCGCTCCCCGCGGCCCGGGCGACGGCCAGCGCGTCGCAGGCGATGAGCCGTCGCGTCAGCGCTTTCGCTGCCTCGAGCACGCGCTCGGTGGGAAAGATGCCGTTGCCCAGCGCCGTCTTCTCCCCGATGGCGAAGAGCCGGTGGGTGCTCGCGATGAGAGTGGTGCGCTCCGGCGAGGCATAGTCCATCTCGAGAGTGCGCCCCGCTTCGAGGAGCTCCGAGGCCATGATGACGTCCACGTCGCCCGGCATCGGATAGAGGGAAAAGACCGGCTCGGTGCCTACCGCCACGTCCTCGGGATAGACCTCGAGGTAGTAGGTGGTGGCGCCGGTGCGCTGGGCGACGCCCGGAATGGACGTGGCCTGCACAGGCATCCCCGCATGCTCGGCCGCGGCCACGATCCAGTCCGTGAGCACGCCGCCGCCCTGTCCCCCGAGGGCCGCCACGAGAATCGAGATCGGACGACGGTGCGCGCTCATGCCGGCTGGAGCAATCCGATCACGCGACGGCGGACGCGATCGAGCGCCTTCTCCCAACCGGAGGCGTTGTGCACCACCCGCGCCTCGAAGAAGGAGGGACACAGCACGGCGGCATGCGCGACCTCGCCGCAGAGACCGCATCCGACGCAGGTCTGGTCCACGTGCGCGACGGGATCCTCGCGGAGGGGATCCCCGCTCGCCTTCAACGTCAGCGAGGGACAGCCATTCAGTCGCATGCACGACTTGTCCCCGGTGCACACGTCGGGGTCGACGCCGAAGCGGGCCGCCGCCACGCGCTCCCCCGCCTTGAGCCGCGCTGCCGTCTGCGGCTTTACCCGACGCTGGCGCTCGAGCTGACACTCTCCGCGTCCGATGATCACCTTGAGGCCGCCCGCCTTCGTGGTCATGGCCTCGCGTACCGTCTCGAGCGTGTCCGAGACCTTGTAGGGATTGACCACGCGCAGCCAGGAAACGCCCAGGCTACGAATGGTGTCGGCGATGGACATGCGCACGCTGTCGCCGCGCGGATTCTTGCCGGTGGACGGATTGGACTGCTGGCCCGTGGCCGAAGTGTAGAAGTTCTCCAGCACCACGAGGATCGAGTCTTGCCGGTTGTAGACGGCGTTGGCCACGCCGGTGGTCAGCCCCGAGTGCCAGAAGCCGCCGTCGCCCAGGATCGAGATCACGCGCTTGCCGAAATTGGGCGCCACCGCGCTCGACGAGGCGAGGCCGAGCCCATAGCCCAGGATGGTGTTGCCTTGATTGAAGGGCGGCAGGGTGGCGAAGGCATGGCAGCCGATATCCGCCGCCACGTGCGTCTCGCCGAGCTCGCGCTGGGCAATCTTGAGCGCGCTGAACATCGGACGCTCCGGACAACCCGTGCAGAAGGCGGGCGGTCGCTTGGGCAGCGGGGTCCGCAGAATCTCCCGGCCACGGCCCACGTGAGCGGACAGGGCGGCGCGCCGCGCCTGCGCGGCCTCGCCGAGGAAGCGGGCGAGGGCGGCCAGCACGAGCTCGGGCACGTACTCGCCCTGGGCGGCCACCGTGTCCTTGCCTTCGATGCGCACGGTGAGTCGCCGGTCGTAGGCCAGCGCCTTCAGCTCCTGCTCGATGAAGTTGGGCATCCCCTCCTCCAGCACGAGCACGCGGCGCTTGCCGTCGAGGAAATCGACGAGCTCCTCGGGCACCAGCGGATGAATGACGTTGAGCACGAGGAGGGGAATGCGGCTCCCCCCGAAGACGTCCGCCTGACCGAGTAGCTCGAGGGCGCGCAGGGCCGTCGGGGTGAGGCCGCCCTGGAGGATGATGCCGAGCTCCGTGTCTTCCCCGGGAATCACCTCGTTGAGGGCCCGCTCGACGATGAAGTGCCGTGCCGCGGGCAGCCGCTGCTCGAACTTCTGAGCCTCCTGGATGTAGGTCGAGGGGGGATGGCTGATGCGCCCGTACTCGAACGAGTGCTGCACGAGGCGGTCGCGCATGCTGATGGCGGGACGCACATTGTCCTTGCAGATCATGGAGCCCTGCACGTGGGCGGCGCGGATGCGCAGGCTGATCACTGCGGGCAGATTCGACGCCTCGGACAGGCCGAACCCCTCCTCGACCATGCGGGCGAGATTCTGAAGACTCGGGCGGGGATCGAGCAGGCAGAGCGACGACTTGAGGGCGAAGGCGTGCGTGCGCTCCTGGATGACGCTCGCTCCCGCGCCGTAGTCCTCGCCCACCACGATGAGGGCGCCGCCAATCACGCCCGCCGAGGCGAGGTTGGACAGGGCATCCGCCGCGACGTTCGTCCCCACGATGGACTTCCAGGTCACGGCCCCACGCATGGGATAGTTGATCGACGCGCCGAGCAGAGCCGCCGCGGAGGCTTCGCTCGCCGAGGCGTCGAAGTAGACCCCCATGGGTTTGAGCAAGGACTCATTGGCGTCGGCCATGACGTCGAGGAGGTGGGAGACGGGTGCGCCCGGATAGCCACCTACGTAGGACACACCCGACTGCAGGAGCGCCTTGGTGATAGCGAGGATGCCCTCACCCCGGAGCACCTGACCCTGGCCGAGCTGCAGCTTCTTGACTTCCTGGGCGAACGACCGTTCCATAGGAGCCACTTTTACCACAAACGAGAGGGGAGGACGCCCATGCCCCATGCCATCACTCGCGACGACGTCAGGATCTATTTCGAGGAGCACGGTGCCGGCGAACCGATCCTCCTCGCCTACGGCATCGGGGGCAACGCGGGGATGTGGGAGCCGAACATCGACGCCCTCTCCGCTCACCATCGGCTCATCCTCTGGGAGCCGCGCGGGCACGCGCGCTCCGACAGCCCGCCGGACCCGCGCCACGTCACCTTCGGACACTGGACATGGGACCTCCACGACCTGATGGATCATCTCGGAATCCCGCGGGCCATCGTGGGCGGCCTCTCCCTCGGCGCGGGAATCTCCACCCGCTTCACCCTCGCCCACCCCGAGCGGGTGCGCGCGCTCATCATCGTCGACTCGTCGTCGGCCTCGGGGCTGCCCCTGGGTGTGGACAACATCGTGATGCGGGCCAAGAGTATCGAGGTGACGCTGAGCGGCGGGATGGACGCCATGGCTGAGTTCGCCATCGCCTCCAACCCGAACGTGTCGGGCCGGATCAAGCTCGACCCCTCGGCGCGGAAGGAGATCTTCGATTTCTACCGCATGCTCACGCCCATCGGATACGCCAACTCGCTACGGGCGCTCTTGCAGATGGACTACATCACGGATCGGCTGGGCGAGATCCGCGTGCCCACCCTGCTCGTGTGTGGCGACGAAGACCCCTCGCTCGGCCCCATGCGGGAGATCCAGCGACGAATCCCGCAGTCCACCTTCGCGCTGCTCTCACCTGCCGGGCACTTCGGCAACCGGGATCAGCCGGAGGCCTTCAACCGCGCGGTCGGCGACTTCCTGAAGAGCCTCGCCTGACGCGGATCGAGCTGGACGGGACGCGCTCGCCCGTGTCAGCGCGGAAGTAGCCGAGCCGAACTTCCTTCCCCGAGTCGCCGTGGACGAGGCGAGCCTCCTTGTCCACGTGACGGGTTCCCCAGGCCGCGAGGGCGCCGACCACCGTCCCGAGCTCGCGCCCCCTGTCCGTCAGCTCGTACTCGGCTCGCGGCGGATGGTCGGAGTAGAAGCGGCGGCTCACCAGGCCGTGCTCCTCCATGAGCTTGAGCCGCTCGGACAGGATGTTGGGGGCCAGGCCGGGCAGGCCGGCTTGGAGGTCGCGGAACCGACGAGCGCCTCCAAGGAGATCGCGCACCACGAGGAGCGTCCAGCGATCGCCCACCACTTCGAGGGTCTTGGCCACCGGGCAGCGCTGCCCGTAGATCTTCGGCATGTCTCCAGGGTAGCGAGGGCTTGACAAAAAAGCAAGTCACTATTATTTTACAAGTCATGGCCTCGACCGCTCTCGTCGCCAACCCCGTCGCCAGCCTTCCACCCATGGCTGCCCGCACCCGGCGGCTCCTCGAAGCTCCCGTCGCCTCCACCCTGCTCTGGCTCGCCGCCCCCAACGTGCTCGTGATGGTGCTACAGGCGGTGGTGACGACCATGGACGCCGTCTTCGTGGGATGGCTCGGCCCCGACGCGCTGGCCGGCGTGTCGCTCGTGTACCCGCTCGTCATGCTGATGCAGACCATGTCCGCAGGAGGCATGGGCGGCGGGGTGGCCTCTGCTGTGGCGCGGGCCCTGGGAGCAGGCCGTCAGCGTCAGGCCGAGAGCTTGGCCGCGCATGCTGTCCTCATCGCCCTGGGCATGGCTTCGCTGTTCACCGTGCTGCTGCTGTTTGGCGGCCCAGCCCTCTACCGGCTCATGGGTGGGCAGGGCGCCGCCCTCGAGGCAGCCCTGGTCTACTCACACGTGATCTTCGGGGGCGCCGTCGTGGTCTGGCTCCTCAATACGCTCTCGAGCATCGTCCGGGGCACGGGGACCATGGCGCTGCCCGCTGCCGTGACCACTGCTTCTGCCTTCGTCTACCTCGGACTCGCCCCCGCCCTCGTGATGGGCTGGGGTCCCTTCCCGAGACTGGGCGTGGCGGGCACGGCCACCGCCAACCTCGTTGGCTTCGGGCTGGCGAGCCTCGTCCTCCTCGGCTATCTCGCCTCGCCGTGGAGCGCCGTGCGCCTCACCTTTCGCGGTCTCCAGATCCGGGGCGCGCTCTTCTGGGAAATCCT
>DATGCY010000720.1:0-2012 GCA_035311385.1 Candidatus Methylomirabilota bacterium | reverse complement strand
CGCTTCACGGAGTGCGTCGAGGACATCCGTACCACGATCGCGTTTGCCCGCCGGGCCGGCTACCGTACGATCATCCTGGCCGGGCACTCGACCGGCGCCAACAAGGTCCTCCACTATGCGGCCCGGACCCGCGACCGTCGGGTGCGCGGACTGATCCTGCTCGGTCCCGTCTCCGACATCGCCGGGGAGATGAAGGAGATCGGCCCCGCCGAGCTCCGGCGGCGCGTCACCATCGCCGAGCGCCTCGCGGCGCGCGATCCGGACGGGTTGGTCCCCACCGCATTCGGCTTCCGGAGCGCCCGGCGCTACCTCAGCCTCTATCGAGCCGGGGAAGCCGAGGACCTCTTCCCCTACTACCGGTCCAACGGTCGCTGGACGGCGCTCCGACGAATCCGAATTCCCATCGCGGTCGTCGTCGGGAGCCGCGACGAATACCTCGACCGGCCCGTCGCGGCACTGATCGAGGCATTTGAAAAGAACGCGACGAAGACCCGATCGTTCACCGCGGTCGTCATCCCCGGCGCCCTCCACGGATTCTCCGGACACGAGAGCACCCTCTCACGCGAGCTCGCTCGATGGATCGAGACGAGGTGTCTCTCCACGTGACGCCGCCCTCGACGTTTCGTCCTGCGCGCGGGACGCGGGGCCGCCGTCGCAGCAACATCTATTAGGGCATAGACTCCGGGGCATCCTCCCTTCCGCCTCGCCGTGCGAAGACTCGGCGAAGGGCGAATGTCGCCGGACAGGAACCAGCGGCATACCTCCAACACGCACTGTCGCATCCGTATGCCAGAGGGTCGGAATGTGGCGGAAATGCCCGTCCCCGCGTCTCTCGAGCCATCGATGTCCTCGTGGCGAAGAAAGAAGAACGCGGAAGAGTTTCCTGCACTGGGAAGTCGAAGTTTCGCAGAGGGTAAATGATGCCTGCCTGGCTACAAAGCCTGCTCACCAGCAGCTCCAAGAGGGCGAATAGCCATTCCATGCCGAGCATCACGGGTGACAGCAGATCCGGAGTGAATCCGACGCCCGCGACATTCGCGGCGGATAGCGGGTAGCCGGCATGAACGCTGGCCAGTGATCGCGGGGCGGAATATTGGTATCGGCAGCTTCTTCACCGAATTCGCGGTGTGGCATCTCCTGTGCTTGATACAGCCGGGAGGGATGCTCCCAATCCGGAGATTCCGGGCATGCATCCCGCCGGAACGCCACCCACAGAAGGAGGCATTCACTATGACAAGGGGGAAGAGAATACTCGGCAGGTCACTCATGAGCCTTGCCGCTCTCGCCGTCTGCGCCGCCCTGGCGGGATCGGCCGCGGCCCAGCTCGAGCTGGGCGGCCGCGCGACGCCGCAAGTCGTCACGCCGCCGCTCCCCGGTTCGTCCTCGATGGTCGTGACCTCTCCGACACTACAGGCCGACAAGATCACAGCTCAGGAAGTGCGCGCCAACACCATCTATGCGAATCGCATCGATGCAGACCGGATTCAGGGCGTCGTCTATCAGACGGGCGGCGTGACGATGAACTCGGCCAACTCGATCGGTGACATTCAGGCGCCGCAAGTGACCGCCTCTGTGATTTACGCAGATCAAATCCGGGCAGGCGACGTCAGCGCCGATACTATCTACGTGCGGAATCTCAGGCAGCGCTGATCGGCGCCGGCAAGGATGCGTGACGCCGGAGGCCTCGAGGTCTCCGGCGTCGCGCTGTCCCAGCCATCAGCTGTCCCAGCCATCAACAGAAGCTATGGGCGGACCTCGCGTCCGAGATATTCCACGGCGGCCTCGAGGCCGCCGCGTCCGTGCGGGATGGCGAGCGCCTCGAGCGCCATCTCGATCGCTCCGAGCACCCCGAACACCATCGGTGCGTTGACGTGGCCCATGTGCGCGACCCGGAACGCGCGGCCCTGCAGGTCGCCAATGCCGCGACCGAGGACGACGCCGCACTTCTCGCGACAATAGTCGCTGAGCACGCTCGGCTCGCCGCCCGGCACGAGCACCGTGGTCACCGAGTT
>DATGCY010000719.1:0-2394 GCA_035311385.1 Candidatus Methylomirabilota bacterium | reverse complement strand
CTGGCGCGTACCCGTCTCTGGGAGGTCGTGCTCATGACGGAGGCCGCCCGCGAGGAGGAGGCACGTCACCGCCGCCGAGCCCAGAGCCTGCTCAACTTCGTCGGGTTGGGGCGCAAGGCCGGCGAAGCGGCCAAGAATCTGTCGTGTGGCGAGCAGCGACTCCTCGGGCTTGCCATCGCGCTGGCCCCCGATCCCTCCGTGCTCCTCCTCGACGAGCCCGCGGCCGGGCTCAACGCCGTGGAGACGGGGCAGCTCATGCACCTGATCGAAGTCATCCGGAGCCGCGGGCTCTCCGTCCTCTTGGTCGAGCACGACATGAAGCTGGTCATGGGACTGTGCGACCGCGTAGTCGTGCTCAACTACGGAGTGAAGATCGCGGAGGGGACGCCCACGGAGATCCAGCAGCATCCCGAGGTGATCCGCGCCTATCTCGGCTCGGGAGAGATCCTTGCTGACGCTTGACGGCGTTTCCGTCGCCTACGGCGCGGTGGAGGTGCTCCATGGCGTGTCGCTCAGGGTGGACGAGGGGGAGATGGTCTGCCTCCTCGGGGCCAACGGCGCAGGCAAGAGCACGACGGTGCGTACGATCTCGGGGCTGCTCCGGCCCTCGGCGGGCAGCATCACCTTCCTGGGAGAGCGGCTGGATGGCCGGCCTGCCCACGCCGTGCTCATGCGCGGCATCGCGCAGTGCCCGGAAGGACGGCGTATCTTTCCCGAGATGACGGTGCGCGAGAACCTCGAGATGGGGGCGTACATCCGCGGCGGCGAGGGCGCCCGCGCGGACGACCTGGAGCGGGCGTTCCACCACTTTCCCCGGCTCAAGGAGCGGGAAGCGCAGCTGGGGGGTACGCTCTCGGGCGGCGAGCAGCAGATGCTCGCCATCGCCCGAGCGCTCATGTCGGGGCCGAAGCTTCTCCTCCTCGACGAGCCGTCGCTCGGCCTCGCGCCGACCATGGTCGGCACGGTGTTCCGGGTGATCCGGGAGATCCGGCGGCAGGGGGTGACGGTGCTCATGGTCGAGCAGAACGCCTCGCTCGCCCTGCAGATGGCCGATCGCGCCTACGTCATGGAGAGCGGGCGCATCGCCCTCGGTGGGCAGGCCCGGGATCTCCTGCACAACGAAGACATTCGCCGCGCCTACCTGGGCGGATAGAGAGGGCGAGCCATGACACGAACGGGCGCGCAGTACATCGCCGGACTCAAAGACGGACGCACGGTTTACGTCAACGGCGAGCGGGTGGCGGACGTGACGGAGCATCCCGCCTTCCGAGCGGCGGTGCGGAGCATCGCGCAGCTCTACGACTTGGCCGCATCCCCCGAGCACCGGGAGACCATGACCTTTCCGTCGCCCGCCACCGGCGAGCCCGTCAACAAGTGCTTCCTCATCCCGCGGACGCCGGAGGACCTCGCCGCCCGCCGCCACGCACACCGATTGTGGGCCGACGCGACCTTCGGCTTCATGGGACGCTCGCCCGATCACGTGCCGGGCTTCATCACCGGCTTCGCCATGCGCCCCGACCTCTTCGCGCGTCACGGTACCCGCTTCGGCGAGCACGTGGTCCGCTACCACGCCTGGCTGCGCGACCACGACCTCTACGCGGCCTATGTGATCATTCCGCCTCACATCGATCGCTCGCGGCCCGCCCATCAGCAGGAGGATCCGCACCTGTACGCCGGGGTGGTCGAGGAGCGGAGCGACGGCATCGTGGTCAGCGGCGCCCAGATGCTCGGCACGGGCGGCGCCATCGCCGACGAGATGTTCATGAGCTGCATCGTGCCGCTCGTGCCCGGCGACGAGAACTATGCCCTCTCCCTCGCCGTGCCCGTGGCCACCCCGGGACTCCGGCTCATCGTGCGGCGGCCGTACGCGGAGGGCGCCACCAGCCTCTTCGACTACCCGCTGTCCTCTCGCTTCGATGAGACGGACGCCCTCGTCGTCTTCGACCGGGTCTTCGTGCCCTGGGAGCGCGTGTTCGTCTACAAGGACGTGGCGCTCACTCGCGCGCAGTTCTACGAGACGCCCGCCCATGTGCTCGGGAACTTCCAGGCCCAGGTGCGCTTCGCGAGCAAGGCGCAGTTCCTCGCCGGGGTCGCCCTGCGCATCGCCGAGTCCATCGGCGTGGACAAGACGCCGCAGACGCAGACCATGCTGGGCGAGCTCGCCAGCTACTGTGCCATGGCCCAGGGCCTGGTCGTGGCCGCCGAGGCGGAATGCGTGCGCGACCCGCGCGGCTTCGTGTATCCGAACGCCACCCACCTCTACGCCAACAACTGGCTCCAGGCGACCTATCACCAGACGATGCTGACCTACGTGCGTGAGCTGGCGGGCGGCGGGCTGCTGCAGGTGCCCTCGTCGTACAAGGACTATCTCAATCCGGAGATCGCCGCCGACCT
>DATGCY010000718.1:0-2383 GCA_035311385.1 Candidatus Methylomirabilota bacterium | reverse complement strand
GGAGTACGAAGGTGGCGAAGCTGGCGTGACGACCCGGGGATTGGCGGGATCGAATCCCGTCTGCTTTACCGCCCAGCCATAGCACTGGCCCTTGTCCGACTCTTCCTGCTGCGGGGACTGCCCTTGCGTCGGGTAGAAATACGGCTGGGCGGCGCCGATGGAGGGCCAGGCGACGAGGAGACTCGCCAGCGAGACGAGCACCCCGCGCATGCGACCTGTCATCATCCGCCTCATCCTCCCCGTCATACCGCCCCGCGCCGAGGTGGCACCGATCGAGCGCGTGCTAGTCGAGTGCGTGCGCGCCGAACGCGGCTCGGCGTGTCACGCGGCGAATGGTAGCACACTGATGCGTCACCCCTTCGTGCGGAAGGCAGCGACTGGCGCAGCATCCGAGTGGCCGGCGCCGATTTGGGTTATCATGCAGATCGGTCTCGCCGAAGCTCGCGGGGCCGCCCGCTCGACCAGCGGGACTTCCGCTCACCTGCTCCGACCGGAGGCGCATGTTCGTGGTGATGGCTCACGTTTCGGGCGCATGGAAACTATCCTGGTAGTCGACGACGAACCCGAGGTGCTGGCCTTGACCACCAGCGTCCTCCGGGCTGAAGGGTACACGATCGTGGCCACGGGTGACCCGTTCGAGGCGCTGCGCATCGCGCGCTCGCGGCCTGAGGCCCTCGATCTCCTCCTCACCGACGTGGTCATGCCGCGCATGAACGGCCGTGAGCTCGCCGGCCGGCTCCGCGTCTTCCGACCCGGGATCAAGGTGCTGTTCATGTCCGCCTACAGCCCGGAGACGGTAGAAAACTACGGCATCCGCCTCGCCCCCGGCGAGCCGTTCGTGGTGAAGCCCTTCGCGGTGGCTGAGCTATCGACCAAGGTCCGGGCAATCCTGAGTGGACAGCCCTCCGTGGCGGAATCGCACGGGACATGACGCACCGTGGAGGAGTGAGATCGACGCGGACATGACGAACCCATCAGAGCCGCAGGTCAAGGTGTACCGGAGCGCCGACGCCCCTCCTCGCGCCCTTGCCGGAGACGCGGTCGCGGTGCTCGGCTACGGAAACCTGGGACGCACCGCTGCCCTCAACCTCCGGGATTCGGGGGTGAAGGTGCGGGTGGGCAACCAGGAGGACGAGTATGCGGAGCGCGCGCGGACCGATGGGTTCGAGGTCATTCCCATCGCCATGGGCGCCGCGGCCGATGTGGTCTTCGTGCTCCTACCCGACGAGGTCATCCCTGTCGTCTTCGAGCGCGAGATCGCCCCTGCCCTGCGGCCGGGCGCGGCGATCGCCTTCGGCTCGGGCTACAGCCTGGCCTTCGACCTCATCCATCCTCCCGACTCCGTGGACGTGCTGCTGGTGGCGCCGCGCATGTCCGGCGTGTCGGCGCGGGCGCGCTTCGTGGCCGGCGAAGGCTTCTGGGGCTGCGTGGGCGTGGAAGCCGACCGCAGTGGCCGGGCTCAGCAGCGCATGCTGGGGCTCGCCGAGGGGTTGGGCGTCCTTCGCGCGGGCGCGATCGAGATGACGGCCAAGGCGGAGGCGACCCTCGATCTCTTCGTCGAGCAGAGCGTGGGCGCCGTGCTCGGCCAGGCCGTCATGGCCGCCTTCGAGATCGGGCGCGACGCAGGCATCCCTGCGGAGGCGCTCGTCATGGAAATGTACATGTCGGGCGAGATGGAGATCGTTTTCCGGGCCTTCCGCGAGACCGGCTTCTTCCGCTCCTCGGGGGATCACGGCCCGACGGCAGTGTTCGGCGGCATCCTTCGCACGCTCGAAATGGACCGCGACGCGATGCTCACCGCCTTCCGCGCCATCTTGGAAGACATCAAGACGGGGGGCTTCGCCCGCCGCTTCCAGGACGAGGCCGCGAATGGCTATCCCATGCTCGAGATCGCGAAGGGCATGATCCACGGCCCCATGCCTATCACCGAGGCCGAGGCAAGCCTGCGTCGGCTCGCGCGACCCTCCGCGACGGAGCCGCCGTCCGCGAGCTGAATCGGCGGGCGGGCGGCTCGCCGATTCCCCTTCCGTCACAGGGATGGGCTGACGGTACAATGTCTCCCATGCGGCGACATCGCCACCCTGGGTAAGGATGAGCACCCCGGATACCATTTGGAAGGCGCCGGTGACGGTGGCCGAGGCCTCCGATCGCATCAGAGCCCAGGCCATGGCCTTGCTTGCTGCCCGCGAGATTCCCGCCGACTCCATCGAGGACTACTGGCGCGAGTGGGAGACGCTCCAGGTCGCGCCCAACGGCGACGTGCGGAGCTTCTTCCCCGCCGTGCTCCTGGACGAGGTGGGCTGGCTCCGCAACGGTGAAGGCTATCTGCGCCTGCCCGATGGGACGCGCTGGGTGCTGGCGAGCGCGCGCATCCCCCGGGAGG
>DATGCY010000717.1:0-4063 GCA_035311385.1 Candidatus Methylomirabilota bacterium | reverse complement strand
CTCCATGTGTCCAATGCATAGGTCTTGGCCCGCTCATCAGCTCTGCTGATGGGTTGCCCCGCCTCGCCTGGCGCCCACCCCGCGCGATTCGCCCACCTCGGCCCGCGACGGGCGCGCGTTCGGGCGCCTCGACTCTGCTCTTGACTGCCCCCGCCTCCTCGACGCAATATCCTGCGCAACATCCTCATCCACGGAGGTTTTCGATGCTCAGCTTGCGCTACGCTATGGTCATCTCCCTGCTCGTCTCGGGAGCTCTCGCTGCCGCCGTCCCGGCCCACGCCCAGGGCATCACCGACATGAAGAAGGGCGACGGCACCAACGCTGTTCAGGGGTCGGCAGGACCGAGTGGGACGCCGAACGCCGCCTCCGACCTCGAGCGGTGCGACAAGCCCATGGGGGCGGTAGCCGTGGTCGAGCCCCAGGACTATGTGGGCCGGGCCCTCGCGAAGTATCAGCTCGGGTCGCCGGTCGGCCTCATCCGCCTCATGGTCCAGCAGTCGAATTGCTTCATCGTGGTGGAACGCGGGATGGGCATGAAGAACATGATGCAGGAGCGCGCCCTCGACAAGTCCGGCGAACTCCGCCAGGACTCGAACATGGGCGGCGGCCAGATGGTCTCCGCCGACTACATCCTCACTCCCAACGTGGCCTTCTCCGAGAACAACGCGGGAGGCGTGGGCGGTGGGCTCGGCGGCATCGGGGCCCTCTTCGGTCGGCACGGCGCCGCGGTGGGAGCGATCGGCGGCAGCGTGGCGGGCGGTCTCAAGTTCAAGGAAGCGCAGACCAGCATGCTTCTCGCCGACAGCCGCTCGGGCGTCCAGGTCGCGGCGGCCGAGGGCAACGCCAGCAAGGCCGATTTCCGCCTGGGCGGGTTGCTCGGTGGCGTGGGCGCCGGGGTGGCAGCGGGCGCAGGACTCGGCGGCTACTCCAACACCAACGAGGGCAAGGTCATCGCGGCCAGCTTCGCCGACAACTACAACGGCATCGTGCGTGCGGTGCGCGCCAATCCGAGCCTGCAGCGCAACGTGGGTACGCTTTCCCAGGAAGCGGCGGCGGGCGGCCAGAAGAAGGGCGGCTCCGTCTTCAACGAGGGCGACGTCCTCCACCCCAAGATCGGGAACATCAAGATCATGTCCAAGCCGTCCGATTCGGGCCAGGTCGTCACCATCCTCGGCAAAGGGGAGGAGATGATCTTCCTTGGCAAGGAGGAAGACGGCTTCCTCCAGATCGAGTCGGGCAAGGGCAGCGGCTGGGTGAAGAAGATCCTGATCGCGCGCTAGGCACGGACAGGACGTAGCCCCCGGGCATCAGGCGGGTCGCGAGGTATCACCTCAGCGCCCGACGCGCCTCGCCGCCAGGATCACCGCGGTGACCACCCCCAGTGCGCTCGCGGCGGCCAGGAGGGGAGCGAGGGCTGCGGGCAGGACCCCGCTGAGCGGCGCGGCGAGGCCCATGGCCAGCATGGCGGCGAGCAGCGCCACCACCGCGAAGCGGACCCAACCCACGATCTGCTCGCGCAGGACCCGCGCTCCCACGCTTGCCCCGCGCATCGCACGTCCCGCGTGCGCGGAGTGGAGCAGGAAGAGCAGCGCGAGTCCGAAACCCAGGCCACCGGGAACGTCGACCGGCGCATCCATGCCCCAGAGAGCCAGAGCGTGGCCGGTGAGAAAGAGACAGGCCGCGGCGACGAAGGGCCAGCGCCAGGGCAGGAGGAGGCCCACCACGACCAGGGCCAGCGCAGCCACGCCGATGACGATCAATGGCTCGACAAAGGCCGTGCGCAGGGTGAGGGCGAACAGGACGACGGCGAACGCAAGCGGAGCCATCCACCTCATCGCGTGAGCACTGCGCGATGGCGCCGCCGGTCGAGCCCCGCCACCGCCGCCTCCAGCGAGGTCGCGGGATCCCACTCCACCACGGGTAGCCCATGGCGGCGCAGGTCGGCGAGGCGCGCGCGGCGTTCAAGTGTCCACAGCCGGCACGCGAGCTGATCGATGGGCGCGGGCCCGAGGGTGGCGCGCACGAGATCGACGGGCGAGACGACGAGCACGGCCACATCGAATCCTCGGGCGATCAGATCGAGGACAGCCTGGGTGAAGCGCCGGTCGAGGAGTGGAGTGAGAGCGATGACGAAGGCGCGGGCGGGCAAGACCCGCGGCGGCACCAGCTTGAGGTCCTTGGCCACGTAGGTGAAGACCACGTCAGCGCGGAGCAGGCTGTCGGCGAGGCGGTGGTGGTGGCTCCGTCCCGAGCCCGGCCGGACCCAGTCGATGAGCCCGCCGTAGATGACGAGCCCGACCCGATCCTTGCGGGCGAGGTAGGCGGCGGCGAGGGAGCTGGCCGCGCGCACGCCGGCGTCGAGCGTGGTGAAGAGCGGCGTCCCGACCTGGGCGAGAGTGTCCAGCATCAGCACCACGTCGGCGTTCCGCTCACGATGATGCTGCGTCACGTAGAGCGTGCCCAGTCGAAGCGAGGCACGCCAGTTCACCTGCCGGACGCGATCGCCCGGAACGAACTCCCGGATGTCGCCCGGCTCGATCCCCTCGCCGAACAGCGGCGACACGTAGTCGCCCACCGAGGTCTGGGTCCGCAGGGGACGCGGCAGGCTGCGCAGCGGCGCCGTGCGCGGGTGCACACGGATGCGACTCTGCTCGACGTGCCGCCGCTCCCAGGTGCGCACGCCCCATCGATCATGGACGCGGGCGATGACCACGCCCAGGTCGTGGATGCCGCGGATCGGGTAGCGGATCTCGTAGCTCCAGCGGGCGGTCTCGCCGTGCGGGATGGCGAGCACGGCGCGGGGCTTTCCCGTGATCACCGCCCCCTCCTCAGTGAGCGGATCGAGCAGCTCCATGAGGGGTATCGTCGAGCGGGCAGTCACCTCCACCTCTACCGTCACGCTCTCGCCCTCGAGGAGGCGATCGCGCGAGAAGCGCCGGACCAGCGTGTAGTCGGGAAGCGCGGCGCGCCGGGCCAGCGTGGCGAGGCCGAGGACGAGCGGCACCGCGACGACGAGGAGGTCCGCACGTGCGGTGAGAACGGCCAGGGACACGATCCATCCGACTACCGTGAGGAGCGACAGCGCGAGCGGGGTGACCCGCCAGGTCATCGCGCGTCGGGGCCCGGAGCGGGAACCATGGTAAGGAGGTCCTGCACGATGTGGGTCGCAGACACCTGCGAGGCCCAGAGCTCGGGCTTGAGGATGAGGCGATGCGCGAGGGCGGGAACGGCCATGGCCTTCACGTCGTCGGGCAGCACGAACTCCCGCCGCCGCAGGGTGGCAAGCCCGCGCGCGAGCTTGAGGAGGGCCAGGGCGCCCCGCGGCGAGGCGCCCAGAGCGAGGCGGTGATCGGAGCGGGTGGCCCGCACCAACTCCACGATGTAGCGCTCGATCACGGCCGCCACGTGCACATCCTCCATGGCCGCCTGCATGGCGAGGAGCTCGGCCCGCGAGGTCACCGCGGACACGGCGATGGCGTCGTCCCGGCGAAGGCGGCGCCGGGTGAGGATCTCGACCTCGTCGTCGTGGTCCGGGTAGCCGACGGCCACGCGCATGAGGAAGCGATCGAGCTGCGCCTCGGGTAAGGGATACGTGCCTTCCAGCTCGATGGGGTTCTGGGTCGCCATCACCAGGAAGGGCGGCTCCAGGGGGAAGCGCTCGCCGTCGACGGTGACCTGCGTCTCCTGCATCGCCTCGAGGAGCGCGCTCTGGGTCTTGGGGGTGGCCCGGTTGATTTCGTCGGCGAGGAGGAGGTGGGTGAAGATCGGCCCCTCGCGAAACTCGAAGCGCGCCTGCCGCTGATCGTAGAGGAAGGTGCCGGTGATGTCACTGGGGAGGAGATCCGGCGTGCACTGGATGCGCTTGAAACGCAGATCGAGGGCCTGGGCGAAAAGCCGAGCGATCAAGGTCTTGGCGAGGCCGGGATAGTCCTCGATCAGGATGTGCCCGTTGGCGAGCACGCCGGCGAGGATCTGCTCCAGCACGGCGGCCTTGCCCACGATGACCTGGGCGAGGGTGGCCAGGATCGCCTCGCACCGGTCGGCGACGGCGTCGATCTTCATG
>DATGCY010000716.1:0-7836 GCA_035311385.1 Candidatus Methylomirabilota bacterium | reverse complement strand
AGGCCTATCCCGACCGCTCGCGCGTGGAGGAGGGGATGCTGGCCTCCGGCTATCGCAGCGCGGTAGTGGCGCCGCTCATCTACCAGGACCAGATCATCGGCAGCCTCAAGCTTGTGTCTCCCCGCACGGGCTCCCTCAGCGTGGAGTTCATGCCCCAGCTTCTCCAGATCCTGCCCCTCTTCGCCATGGCCGTGAAGCGCAGCATGGACGAGCTCGGCAATCGCATCCAGGCGGTGATCAAGGAGAAGTGCACGGCGATTCATCCCGTGGTGGAGTGGCGCTTCCGCAAGGCCGTGCTGAACAGCCTGGAGAACGCGACGGGGGAGATGGAGCCCATCGTCTTCCGAGACGTCCATCCCTTCTACGCCTTGGCGGACATCCGCGGATCCTCGACGAACCGGGCGTGGTCCATCCAGGTCGACCTTCTCCATCAGCTGGGCCTCGCCCAGGCCATCTTGGAAGCCGCCCACCGCGTGCGCCCCATGGCTATTCTCGACCAGCTGCGCCACAAAGTGGAGCGGCAGGCCGCCGCGGTGGAGGTGAGCCTCCGCTCGGGCGACGAGGCGGGGCTGATCGCGTTCCTCAGGAAAGAGGTGGAGTCGCTCTTCACGCATCTGGAGAGCTACGGGCCCGAGGTGCGGGAACGCATCGAGGTCTACCGGAGCGCCATCGATCCGCAGCTGGGCGCGGTGGGGACGAAGCGTCGAGGCTTCGAGCAGAGCGTGGCCATGCTCAACGAGGCGATCTCGAGCTACCTCGATGCCGAGGAGCGCGTGGCCCAGGAGACCTGCCCGCATTACTTCGAGAAGCAGCGCACGGACGGCGTGGACTACAGCATGTACGCGGGCCCCTCGCTGCTGGAGAGCGGGGACTTCGCGCCCCTCCACCTGAAGAACCTCCGTCTCTGGCAGATCATGGTGGCGTGCGGGATCGCGGTGACCGCCGAGCGCATCAAGTCGCGCCTGCCCGATCCGCTGGAGATCACCAGCCTCATCCTCGTCCAGCACACGCCCCTCGCCATCAGCTTCCGCTTCGACGAGAAACGCTTCGACGTGGACGGCGCGTACAACGCCCGCTACGAGATTCTCAAGAAGCGCATCGACAAGGCGGTGGTCAAGGGCTCCACGGAGCGGGTGACCCAGCCGGGGAAGATCGCCATCGTCTACTCGCAGGCGAGCGAGGCCGCGGAGTACCGCGACTACATCAACTACCTCCAGGCCCAGGGCTATCTGCTCGACGAGGTCGAGACGCTCGATCTCGAGGATCTCCAGGGGGTATCGGGACTCCGGGCGCTCCGCGTCACCGTCAACTTCGCCTCCAATCGATCCGAGCCGAGCGTGCCGCGCATCGAGGCCGCCGCCCGCGCCGATCTCTCCGCCGCCCGCTAGGCCCGCGTTCTTCTTCTCCCTCGAGGGTGAGGGCAGGGTGACGGTGGCCGTCTCCCGTCGATCGATTTCGAGTAGTATGGGGCCTCGACGCTCATCTCCCATCTCTTCCCAGGAGGACGTCCGCGATGGCGAAGGTGAAATTCGGCGCCTGGATCCCGACCTACGCGTGGGCCGGTGGCAAGAGCGATCCCAAGAACGTCAAGCGCATCCGCGAGTCCATCGAGAAATGCGAGGACCACGGCATCGACGTCTGGGTCATCGATCATCTGCTCTCCGCCCCGGGACTCTACGGCAACGCCTGGCTGGAACCCCTCAACTCACTGGCCTTCGCGGCCGCCCTCACCAAGAAGGTGAAGATCGCCACCGGCATCCTCGTTCTCCCTGTGCGGCATCCGGTGGTGCTGGCCAAGGAGATCTCCACCCTCTGCCACCTTTCCGACAACCGCTACATGTTCGGGGTCGGCCCCGGCTGGTACGCCCGGGAGTACGAGGTGACGGGCTCACGGATCGAGGAGCGCGGCCGGCGTACCGACGAGATCATCGAGGCGGTGACCCTGCTCCTGACCAAGCCCAACGCGTCGTACCAGGGCAAGCACTACCAGTTCACCGACGTGACCATCGAGCCGCGCCCGCCCAAGAGGCCGCCTATCTGGGTCTCGGGCGGCTCGCGTGTGCCGGATCCCACGGACCACGATGTGCCGATGATCGCCCCCACCGTCATGGACCGCATCGTCAAGGCAGGCCACTGGCTGTCGCGTTGCTCGGGCAAGCAGGAATGGGTCAAGCGCGACTGGCTCCAGCTCCAGCAGCACGCCCGGGACATAGGCAAGGACCCGAAGAAGCTCCTCTTCGGCCACTGCAACTTCACCCACCTCGTCGACACGGCCAACCACGCCAAGGCCGTGGCGCAATCGAAGGCGCCCTTCCTCCGCGCCATGGGCACCCACCGGAGCTACGAGCACCTGCAGGAGTGCTACATGATCGGAAGCATCGATGGGATCAATGCGCGGATCGACGACCTGCGGAAGTCAGGCCTCCAATACCTCGTGCTGGGGCCCGTCACCGACGATCCGAAGCAGATCGACCTCATGGCGAAGCGGGTGGTGAAGCACTTCAAGTAGACGGCTACACCTGTTCCATGAAGGCGCGGTCCTCCACGAGAATGCAGCCGCTCGCGTCCGCGCGCCGGAGGTTCTCGACGCTCTCGGGATCGCTAGCCAGACGCTCCCGGTATTGCTCGTAGGCGGCCAGATCGGGGAAGTTGATCATGGCCGCTGCGATATTGGTCGGGCCCGCGAGCTTGGTGGGGAGCCAGTAGCCCACGAGGTCGCCGCCGCAGCGGGGGATGATGCCCTTGAGCCCGCGCGCATAGCGCTCGAAGTCGGCCCGCTTGTTCGCGTCGAGCGTGTAGCGGATGTAGAGCGTGACCATGAGGATCCTCCCTAGAGGCGCACGTTGAGGATTCGCTTGAGCTCGCGACGGCCCCCCGGCGTAATGAGCAGGGCGCGCGAGTCGCGCAGACGACGCACCCAGCTCCGGGCCAGCGCAAGGTCGGCCAGGCCCGTCCCCACCGGGCCCGCCACGTGGTGCCGCCGCTCCGTCCAGTCGAGACAGCGCCGGGCGGCTTCGGGTGCGCGCCGGCCATTCGACTGGATCCCGAGCGCGGAGAGCGACCGCACGCCGAGCGGCGTGACGCGATAGGCGGCGCCGTTGTCCTCGAGCCATCCCTGGGCGATCAGCGCGTCGGCGATGGCCACCCCGAGCCGTCCCGCGAGGTGGCTGTAACAGGTGCGCGCCTCCTTGAGGCGTAGGCTCGCAGCGCCCGCGAGCCCCTCGCGCGCCTCCGGCTGCTGGGGAGCCACCACGGCGAGGGCCTCGACCGCGTGCCCGACCTCGGCGCCGGCGAGGCGGTAGTAGCGCCACCGTCCCTGCTGCTCGACGCGCAGGATGTGCCCGGCCACGAGCCGAGCCAGGTGATTGCTCGCGGCCTGCGCGGAAACACCCGCGCGCGCCGCCAACTCCCCGGCCGGACGGGCCTCGCCGCCCGCCAGGGCCAAGCACATGGCAGATCTCGATGGGTCGGCCAGGAGCCCCGCGACGAACGCGATGTTCGGTTCCATGCCCTTGAGTCTAGCGCCTGAGGGACGGCGGATGTTTCACGATCGGCAGAAGACAAATGTGCCGGGCCCGGAACGAGTCTCTCCTGGATCATCCCGTCGACGGGCCGCCGTGCGACGAAGGTGCCCGAGTCCGTCGACGCCGGAGCGAGAATCTAGAAGCGCTCGAAGGTCTGCGCGGCCGTGGACATCTTGAGGCGAAGGCCTGCCATGAAGACGAGGTAGGCGTGGGCGCCCAGGGCGAGGAGTCGATCGCGGTCGAGCGCACGGAGGGCCACCCTCCGCTCGGGATCGAGGCCGGCCTCGGCGAGGGTGGCCTCAGGATCGGCCATGTAATGCTCGCGGAAGGCGTCGTCAGACTTCAAGCGATAGAGGCAGCGATTGAGCGAATAGCCGGCAGCGGGCGGAAACGTGTAGTGCAGGCTCATGCGATGGGCCACGTCACCACGGCATTGCCGTGATGCCACGAAGGCTCGTAGCAGACCACGCGGGCCTTGGCGTCGCCGATGGCGCCGAGGAGCGTGATCCACGTGCGGAACTCGACGTTGCCCGCCTTGTCGAGCTCCTCCCCGGTGAGCGCGGCCGTCTCGCTGCCGCGGCCCGCCACGAGCCGGTCGAGCATCTGCCGGTCCCACTCGTAGTCGGGGGAGGCATAGCGATCACTGCCGGGAAAGTGCGAGAGACCGCCCGAGGCGAGCAGGGCGACGCGCTCCGGCCGCGAGTCGAGGATGGCGCGAAGGGCTCGGCCCCAGGCGTAGCAGCGCGCGGGGGTAGGCTGGGGCGCGAGGTACACGTTCACGTAGAGCGGCACGATGGGCAGCCGCGGCCCCGGCATGGCGAAGTGCAGGGGCACGTAGAAGGCGTAGTCGAGGGCCATATCCTGCGAATAGGCGAGGTCGAAGCCGCGCTCGATGCTCTGCTCGAGGATCGTGCGCGCGAGGGGCTCGTGCACGTCGAAGGTGTAGCGATAGCGATCGAACTTGCCCGAAGCCTGTGCCCCCACGTACACGGCCAGCGCCGGCACCGCGGTGAGGAAGAAGCCCTCGATGTGATCGCCGCCGATGATGCAGATCACATCGGGCCGGGCCTCGGCCAGTGCGCGCTTGATCTCCACGTAGGCCGTGTGCACGCGCAGGACGAGCTCGCGATCCTCCGTCTCCGGACGGACGAGGAGCTGCGGCGTGTGAGGCACGGCGGCCGCGGAGACGATCGGCATGGGGTGATGCTAGGCCATGGATGCCGGACGTGCAAGCCGAGGCGATTCCCTGCGCGATCCACGGGCTCCTGGCCGGCGGCAGCTCGGTCCGTGGCCCCGCGGGCCGATGGGAATCAATGCAACGTCCTGAAATCGCTTGCCACAGCTGCGGCAAGCCTCTTGCCATGACATGCTCGGTCGGCTTATAACTAGTGCCTCTCGTCGTCCCGGGCCGAGGACTTTTCCATCAGCGTTGAAGGAGGAGTGAGCTTCATGAAGATCACCAAAGTCATGGCAGTGGCCGTTCTGGCGGCCTTCCTGGGAGTCCTCGCCACCGGCGGACTCCAGGCGCAGACGAAGGAGCCCATCAAGATCGGCATGATCCAGCCCCTGTCCGGGCCCATCGCTGCCGCCGGCTCCTACATCACCAATGGCGCCAAGATTGCGGTGGAGCGAATCAACGCCAAGGGTGGCGTGCTCGGCCGTCCCCTCGAGCTCATCATCGAGGACAACAAGTCCGATCCCGCGGAGACGCGCAATGCGGCCGAGAAGCTCATCGTGCGCGACAAGGTGCCCGTCATCATCGGCGCCTGGGGCTCGTCGATGACCCTGGCCATGATGCCGCTGGCCGCCCAGCACGGCGTGCCGCTCGTGGTGGAGACGTCGAGCTCCAGCAAGATCACCGATCCCAAGACCCCCGGCCAGAAAGTGGTGAGCCGCATCAGCCCCACCAGCGAGCTCGAGGCGGTGGGGGCGGGCGCCCTCATCCCCACCCTCGGCATGAAGAAGATCGGCTACTTGGCCGTGAACACCGACTGGGGTCGCGGCGCGGTGACCGCCTTCGGCGAGGCCTTCAAGAAGAACGGAGCCACCGTCGAGGCGGTGGAGTACGTGGGGCAGGCCGACACCGACTTCTACGCACCGCTCACGAAGTTCAAGGCGGCGGGAGTGGACAGCGTGGTCATCACCGACGACGCGCCCAAGGCCGCCAAGATGCTCCAGCAGATGAAGGAGCTCGGCCTCAACGTGAAGGTGCTCGTCACGGGCGGCTCGGCGTGGCCCGATTCCATCGTCCAGCTCGCCGGCCCCAAGGCCTCCGAGGGCGCGATGTTCATCAACTTCTACAATCCTTACGACGCCAACATGGCCGGCGACGCCGAGGCCAGCAAGTACTACGTGGATGAGTGGAAGAAGAAGGGCCTGCCATGGATCGGTGTGGTGGAAGGGATGCGCGGCTTCGACGCGGTGAACGTGGTCGCCAAGGCCATCGAGTCCGCCAAGGAGCCCACCGCCCCCAAGATCATGGCCGCCCTCAAGACGCTCGAGGCCAAGGGACTCTACGGCCTGAACAAGTTCGACCAGAACGGGCAGAGCTACTGCAACATCATCGTCACCCAGGTCAAGGACGGGAAGTACTCCGTGGTGGCCGTCACGCCCAGCTCCAAGCTGTGGGAGATGGCCGCCGCCAAGTAGCGGTGGCGCGTTCCCCGGCCTCACACGCGGCGGGCGCCCGAGAGGGCGCCCGCCGTCTTTGCCCCGATGCTCGCTGAGTTCGTCCAGCACGTCGTCAACGGCCTCATCGTGGGCGGCGGCTATGCCCTCATGGGCATCGGGCTCACCCTCATCTTCGGCATCATGCGCGTGGTCAATTTCGCCCATGGCGAGTTCTTCATGATGGGGGCATTCTTCCTCTTCACCCTCTTCAGCCTGTGGGGAGTGAACTTCTTCCTGGCGAGCCTGCTTTCCGTCATCGGGGTGGGCCTGGTGGGGGCGGTGGTGGAGCGCCTCATCCTGCGGCGCCTGCGTCTGGCTCCCATCGAGATCCCCATGCTCGCTACGGTGGCGCTGTCCGTGATCATCCAGAACGCCGCCATCCTCCTCTGGGATCCCTCGCCCAAGACCATCAAGCACGTCTTCTCACCGGTGCCCCTCACCCTGGGGCCCATCAACGTGGTCTCCATCCGCCTCTTTGCGGGGTTGGTGGCGGTGGCCCTCATCGTGGGCTCGCACCTCCTCATCCAGAAGACGCGAATCGGCCGCGCCATGCGCGCGACCTTCCAGGACACGGACATGGCCCGCCTCACCGGCGTGGACGTGGACCGTGTGTACATGTTCACGTTCGCTTTCGGGGCCGCGCTGGCCGGCGCCTCCGGTGCGCTGCTGGGCGCCGTCTTCTGGGTGTATCCGGCCATGGGAGATCTCGCCGCCCTCAAGTCCTTCGCCGTGGTCATCATGGGCGGGCTCGGCAACTTCCTCGGCGCCATCGTGGGCGGGCTCCTCCTCGGCGTGTCGGAGAGCCTCGGCGCCGGCTACATCTCCTCCGGCTACAAGGACGCCATCGGCTTCATCCTGATCATTCTCCTCCTGCTCTGGCGGCCGCAGGGACTCTTCGGGAAGAAGGCGCTGCCGCGGTGAAGCTCTGGGCAGCCGCGGCCGCGGTGGCGCTCCTCGCCCTGCCGTTGATCGGCGTGGACGACTACTACCTCCACCTCCTGATCATGGCCGGCATCTTTTATTTGCTCGCCGCGGGCATGAACCTGTTGCTTGCCGCGGGACAGCTCAACCTCGGCCACACCGCGTTCTACGGAATCGGCGCCTACACCTCGGGACTCCTCGGCGTCCACTTCGGCCTCTCGCCGCTCTGGACCATGCCGGTGGCCGCCGCCTTCACCGGCTTCGTCGGCTATCTCCTCGGCCGGCTCACCCTCAGGCTGCGGGGCGCCTACTTCGTGCTCGTCACGGTGGGCTTTGCTGAGGTGATCCGGCTCGTGGCCACCAACTGGACGGACCTGACGCAGGGACCCATGGGCCTGGCTGGCGTGCCGGCTTTCAACCTCGGGATCGAGCGCTGGACGCTCGTGTCGAAACGCGACTACTACTACCTCATGGCGGCGCTCGTGGCGGGCACGCTCTTCGTCACGGCGAGGATCCTCGGCTCCCGCGTGGGTCGCGCCCTCGCGGCGATCCAGAGCAACGAGGGCCTGGCCGAGTCCTCGGGCATCAGCGCGTATGCCCACACCATGCTCGCCATGGTCGTCTCCTGCGTGCTGGCGGGGGTGGCGGGTGCCTTCTACGCCCACTACATCACCTTCCTCTCCCCCGAGCTCTTTGGCTTCCAGAACACCGTGACCATGGC
>DATGCY010000715.1:0-2481 GCA_035311385.1 Candidatus Methylomirabilota bacterium | reverse complement strand
TACGCGAACCAGAACGTGGCCGCGGAGCGCGATGGGCTCGTGCCGATCGGCCGCGTCGCCACCGCCGAGGACATGGCCGACGTGGTGGCCTTCCTGCTCGGTCCCGACGCACGGTACATCAACGGCCACGATCTCGTCGTCGACGGCGGCGTGACCGGCAATTTCCTCGGCCGCCTGCCCGGCATTGGTCAAATCACTCGCAGCTGATGTGATACGATCGCAAGAAATCCGCGGCAAAGGAGCTCTCCGTGCCCATCAAGCTCGGCATGTTCTCCATGCCCTTCCATCATCCCGACCGCGACTATCGCGCCCTCCTCGCCGAGGATCAGGAGGCCATCGTCCTCGCCGATCAGCTGGGTTTCAGCGAGGCCTTCGTGGGCGAGCACTTCAGCTCGTGGAGCGAGCGCATCACCTCGCCCCTCATGTTCTTCGCCACGCTCATCCCGCGGACCAAGCAGATCCGCTTCGGCACGGGTGTGCTCAACCTGCCCCAGATCCATCCCGTGACCATCGCCGCGCACGCCGCCATGTTCGACCAGCTCTGTCAGGGGCGCTTCATCATGGGCATCGGCCCCGGCGGCCTCGTGAGCGACCTCGAGATCTTCGACGTGGGACAGGCCGAGCTGCGGCCGCAGATGGTGCTCGAGTCCATCGAGACGGTGCTCAAGCTCTGGGCCCAGGACCCGCCCTACGAGATCGACGGCAAGTTCTGGAAGATCTCCCTGACCAAAGGCATCTGGCCCGACTTCAAGGTCGGCTACATTCCGCGTCCGTATCAGAAACCGCATCCGCCCATCGCGCTCTCCCTCATCACGCCCAATTCCAGTAGCGGCAAGACGGCGGGCGAGCGCGGCTGGATCCCCGTCTCCGGCCAGTTCTTTCACAAGCGGTATCTGCGCGGGCACTGGGAAAAGTACGTTGAGGGCTGCGAGGCGGTGGGGCGGCGGCCGGATCCCGACGTGTGGCGCGTGTCGCGGAGTATCCTCGTCACCGAGACGGACGCGGAGGCGGAGGACTACCTCGCCGACCCGGACAGCGGCCTGTCCTTCTATTACTCTTTCTTCCATCACAGCTTCTCGCACGGGCGCAAGGCGCTCTTCATGCTGAAGCCGGACCTCGAGGTACCCGACGAGGACATCACGATGGACATCATCAAGCGCGCCCTCGTCATTGCGGGGAGCCCGCGCCGTGTCCTCGATCAGCTCGTGGCCTTGCGTGACGAGACGGGGCACTTCGGCACGCTCCTCATGGGCGGCCACGACTGGGACCGGCCCGCGATGTGGAAGCGCTCCATGGAGCTGCTCGCCCGCGACGTGATGCCGAAGTTCTCGGCGCACGCCACCGCCGTCCCCGCCCCTGTCTAGTCTCCACCCTTTCCCTCCCTGAGGGAGAGGGCCGGGGTGAGAGTGAAGCGTGGGTGAGGAGAGACAATTCCGAGCACCGCGAGCGGGGGCGAGAGCGCCCGCGCGATGGCGCTGCGCTGGCGCTGCCTTCCCGAGAATTCGTGCGGGAAGAGATCGGTCGCCCGCGGGCAAGGCGACCAAGTCCAAAGCTCCTGCACGCAACGCCTTACCTTGAAGCGCGGCCGAACAGCAAGCGGCGGTTTTCTCCGCGCCGTCCCTGAAGGCCTTTCGGATCAGACGGAGCCGGTGATCACGTTCGCGAGGATCTGCACCACGGTGGGCTCGCTCACCTTCACGGAGAGCCGCAGGCTGCGCGCGAAGCGGAGCGGGGTGGGAAAGCCGATGGTCATGGTCTTCACGAGGGCCGACTGGAGGAGCACGAGCCCGAAGGGATTCTGCTGCAGCAGTCCCAGATTGCGCGCGGCCGCGTAGGACATGTTGGTCACGTTGGCGCCGTCGATGTCGAGGATCACAAAGGTGAGGTCGTTGGTGCCTCCCTGCTTCGACACTTCCGCGCCCAGGAACACGCCCGGTCCTTGCAGGTTCATGAGCACGAAGGTGCCCGCGGGCGCGGGCGCCTTGAGCCCCTGCGTCCGTCGCGGATTGCAGACGCCGGGAGCGCAGGTCGCCGTGTCGGCGCGCGGTCGGGGTGGAGCCTTTCTGCGCTTCGCCATATGGACCTCCTTGCGTCGTGGCACGTCGGTCCCGATGGAACGTGGGCCACAACCGTGCCTTGAGGCCCGCGCCTTGTCAAGGCAACCCCCTCCTCGGCTCGCGCGCGATCTCGTACCGTGCGCGGATGCTGAGCGGGACGGCACCACTGAGATGGCAAGGATCTGACGCGCGCCGCGTGCCAGAGCCCGCGGGAAGCCGTCGACGCCGAAGTCCCCGCGGTCTTTGAGGAGGCGCTGCCGCGACTCGACCTCGAAATGAACACGCCGTCGACGGACGAGTTCGCCCATGTCCTGGGCGCGCTCGACGCCTATCGGAAGACGAGCCCGGAAATGGTCGTCGTCGGCCGGATGATCGCCGAGTCGCTGCCCGATCGGACGGGCTGAGGCCTCAGGAGGCGATCTCG
>DATGCY010000714.1:0-2741 GCA_035311385.1 Candidatus Methylomirabilota bacterium | reverse complement strand
GTTCGCCATCACCGTGCACACGCCGATCTGCTTCCCGCAGGTGACGCGCGAGTAGGCGTCGGCCACCGCGACGGCGAAGCGCTCCTCGCCCATCATCAAGATGGGCACGCCTTCCTCGCCGAGGGCATTGTTCACGTGGTTGGTGGGATAGCAGCTGACCCAGGAGATGCCTTCGGACTTGAGGATGCGCGCGAAGCCGTTGGCCGCCTTGACTTTCATCGATGTGTTCCTCCCGGCGCATGTCCTACCCCGGCAGGGAGAGCCTGTCAAGGCGGGCGGCTCTTGTAGAATACGCGTCATGTCCTCCACTCCCCGCAAGCTCGAGCTCGTGACCGAGATTCCTGAACGCGCCATGGTCGTCTTCGCCCATCCCGACGATGCGGAGATCGGCTCCGGGGGCGTCATCGCCAAGTGGATCGCCGCCGGCTGCGAGGTCACGTATGTCCTCTGCACCAACGGCGACTCGGGCACCGCCGATCGCTCCCTCACGCCGGATCAGCTCGCGGAGCGGCGGGCCCGGGAGCAGCGCGCGGCCGCCGACTTCATGGGCGTGAAGCACCTGGTCATGCTCGGCTATCCCGACGGCGAGCTCGAGGACACCCGCCCCTTCTTGGGGGACGTGGTGCGGGCGCTCCGGCGTTACCGGCCGGACATCGTGTTCGTCCACGATCCGTTCCGGACGAAGGGCTTCCAGCATCGCGACCATCGCAAGGCGGGCATCGTCACCCAGGATGCCGTGTATCCCTACGCGCGCGACCACCTGCACTTCCCCGAGCACGTAACCGGGGAGGCCCTTGAGCCGCACAAGGTGCGTGAGCTGTGGTTCTGGGGCCCCGACGAGCCGGAGATCATCGTGGACGTGAGTAGCTCCATCGACCGTCAAATCGCCGCGCTGGTGCGCCACGAGAGCCAGGTTCCGGGCTTCAACGTGCCGTCCGGCCAGACCATCGGCGAGCGGGTGAAGCGCAACGCCGCGGACAACGCCACCGGCTACGACTTCGAGTACGGCGCGGTCTTCCGCCGCCTAATCGCCCGGCGCTAACCGCTCAGGCGCCCCTCATCCTGCCGCTCCTCACCATGCCGCCCCTCACCCTACCCCTCTCCCCATAGGGGAGAGGGTATTGGATCGGAACCCTCGCCCCCGGAGGGGGAGAGGGTAGAGTGAGGGGCTGCTTTACTTCTTCTCCCCCCGCTTTTCCGGGAGCGACGTGGCGGCGTAGGTGCCCGCCATGCCGCGCACGTCGGGCTGATACGGGATGAGCGAGCCCGGGCTGTCCGGCGAGAGCGCGATGGGCTGGCCCTCGCGCCGTCCGAGGGCGCGCTCCACCAGCTCGAAGAGCGACGCCTTGTCGTACTGGCCGTAGAAGCCCGCGGTGAGCCGGATGGGATCGCCGGAATAGAAGCGCACGTACTGGGCCATGCGCTGGGCGAAGGAGTCGCCCGTCACGTCCCACGCGAGCTTGAAGAGCGCGATGCGCTCCTCCGCGGAGACGCCTGCGCGTCCCCGCACGTAGCGGTCGATCAGAGGGCGGATCTCCTCGTTCTGGAGATCGGCCTCGCTCGGCGCGTAGAAGAACCCGCCCGCGGCCAGCGTCTGCACGATCTCCACGAAGCGGCTGTAGATCTTGCCCGACTGGAGATGAAAGGCGCGCAAGCCCGGCCCGCCCGGCACCCACACGCCGTTGGTGAGTTGCTGGGCCATGGCCTCCGAGCCGTAGAACACCGCGCGCGCCACCTCCATGTGGCTCAGCATCTCGCCCAGCTTCTCCTGGACGTGGAGAAACCCCGTGATACCGATGGCGTCGGCCACCTTCATGGCGAGGCCGCAGAAGAACTCGAGCTGGCTCAGGAGGCGCGCGGAGGTCTGCACGTTGAGCAGCGCATTGAAGTCCGCCCCGAGGCCGTTGATCAGGTCACCGCTACCCGGACGGCCGTCCACGAGCACGCGCTCCCACGACACGAGCACGTCGTCGAACACCGCGATGCAGTCCATCTCCTCGAAGCGGCTCGAGAGGGGATGGTCGAAGCGCGAGCGGGGCAGGGGCGCCACCGTCTCGCGGCAGATGAAGCTCAGCCCCGGCGTGTTGGAGGGAATGCCGAAGACGAGGGCGTAGGCGTCGTCGCCCGGCGGCACGCCCCCGAAAGGAATCACCGCCACCTCCTCGGTGATGGGCGCCATGGTGCCGAGCATCTTGGCGCCGCGCACCACGATGCCGTCGCGGGTCTCGCGCACCCGACCCAGGTGGAGGAAGGGATCCTCCTGCTGCGCCGACGTCTTGGCGCGGTCGATCTGCGGATTGATCAGCATGTGGGTGAGGAAGAGATCGTGCTCGCGAACGTGCTCGTAGTAGCGGGTGGCGTTCTCCCCGAAACGCTCCCCGGCCCGCGCAAAGCGATCGGCCATGAGGTGCCAGCCCGTCACGAACTGGTTCATGAAGTCGGGGGCGCGTCCCATGAAACCGAAGTTGTGATCGGTGCGCAGCTTGAAGTGCTTCCGTTTCTTGACGAGCTCACCGCGCGAGTACGGCACGAGGAACGACGTCGACACCGGCTCGCCCGTGGTGGGCGAAGGATAGGTCATGACGTCGCGGTAGGCGGGGTCGAGCTGCATGTCGTACTGCTCGGCGATGGCGCGGATGGGCTCCTGGAAGAGCGGCTCCGCCGTCACGTCGGCAACGCGCCGGCCGCCCAGGTAGACGCAGGGCGCATTCTTCCGGAGCGACTCGACGTACGCCTGTCCG
>DATGCY010000713.1:0-2962 GCA_035311385.1 Candidatus Methylomirabilota bacterium | reverse complement strand
GCGGCGCGGGCCACGGCGATGTCGGTGTGGATGGGATTCCAGATCCGCGCGCACTCCGAGTAGGCATGGGCCAGCCACGCCGGCACCGTCACGGGGAGGCGGGCCGCGCCGGACGGCATGTCGAAAGCGCCACCCGCCGATTGCTCGCCCGCGTCCGCGCCCTCGAAGCCCACGCCGCGATAGACGCTGCCGTAGTGGGTGGTGGTGACAGGCCGGCCGAGCGCGTCCACCGTGTCGTTGCGGGCGGTCAGGAGCGTGCCCGCCCGCCGATGCGCGAGGCCGGTGACGCGTGCGGTGGTGCGGAGCGTCTCTCCCGCTCGCAGCGGCCGATGCACCACGAGGTCGTGGGTGGCGTGCACGCTGCGGGTGGCCATCTCGTCGGAGGTGGCGAGCGCGCGGAGGGCGAGGAGCGCGGGCCATTCGTAGCACACGGGGAAGAGCGGATGGGCGACCGGTCCCTCCCCGGCGGTGGTGTCGTAGTAACGCGGATCCGTCTCGCTGAGGCCGGCCGCGTAGGCCATGAGCCACCGCGCATCGATCTCCTGGACGTAGGGCGCCGTGCTCGCGCCTACGATCTCGCGCGAGAGATATAGCGGGGCCAGGGCCATCAGGAGGCCTGGGCCGTCGCCCCCGAGGCGAGCATGGCGTCGATCTCCGCCTGATCGAAGCCCGCCTCGCGCAGCACTTCGAGGCTGTGCTCGCCCAAGCGAGGCTGGAGGCGCCGGATGTCGCCTGGCGTCTTGCTGTAGGTGGCGGGGATGTCGGGCATGCGCAGGGTGCCCTCGGTCGGATGCTCCACCGTTTTCCAGAAGCCGGTGGCCTCGAGCTGCGGATCGGTGAAGAGCGACTCCAGCGTGTTGACGATGGTGGCGGGCACGTTGGCGCGCTCGAGGGCTTCCAGCCACTCCGCGGAGTTGCGCGTGGCCACGATCTTGCCCAGTTCCTCGTAGAGCGTCTCGATGTTGGCGAGGCGCGACTCCAGCGAGATGAAGCGCGGGTCGGTGAGGAGATCGGGCCGCCCCGCGATTTCGAAGAACGTCCGCCAGTGCGTGTCGGTGTAAGGGACCACGGCGAGGAAGCCGTCCTTGGTCTGGAAGGGACGCCGCCAGCGGGCCAAGATGCGCTTGTAGCCCGCGCTCTCGATGGGCGGGATGAAGGTCTCGCCGTAGAGATGCTCCACCATCACGTAGGCGACCACGCTCTCCATCATGGGCACCTCGACGGCCTGGCCCTCGCCCGTGCGCTCGCGATGCACGAGGGCGGCCAGCACCGAGGAGAGCACGGTGAGCGAGCTTGTCTTGTCCGCCACGATGGTGGGCACGTAGCGCGGCTCGCCCACCACGGAGGCCTGCAGCATCGATAGGCCCGAGGCCGCCTGGATCACGTCGTCGTAGGCCGGCTTGTCGCCGTAGGGCCCGCGCGCGCGGAAGCCGTACGTCGCCACGTAGACGAGGCGTGGATTGACGGCGCGGAAGGCCTCGTAGTCCAGGCCGAGCCGGGCGGCGGGGGCGGGACGGAAGTTGTGGAGCATCACGTCGGCGGCGGCGGCGAGCTTGAGAAGGGCGGCGCGGCCCGAGGCCTGCTTGAGGTCGAGGACCACGCTGCGCTTGTTTCGATTGCAGGCGAGGAAGAAGGCGCCCATGCCCGGATTGCGCGCGGGACCGAGGCGGCGAGTGGTATCGCCCTCCGGAGGCTCCACCTTGATGACGTCGGCCCCCAGGTCGCCCAGGGTCTGGGTCGCCCAAGGGCCGAGGACGACCGTGGTCACGTCGAGCACCCGCACGCCGTCGAGCGGTCCGGCCATGAGACGCCGAGAGTAAAAGAGTCGGGCCCACGTGTCCACCGGAAAGCATTGACACATCCATGACCGGAGGCTAGTCTTGGCCGCTCGCGTGACCATCCGCACCGATGTCGACAAGGAGGCCGGCATGCTGACCAGGCGTTCATTCTTGATGCGTTCGGCGATGGGAACCGGAGCGCTGGCCGCCTCGTGGCCGCGGCGCGGCGCCGCGCAGGAGACCCGGACCTTCACGTTCGCCTACGACCAGCCCCGCGACACCGCCTACAGCTTCATGGCCGACACCTTCGAGAAGAAGCTCGGAGAGCTCTCGGGAGGCAAGCTCAAGATCCGGCAGTTCCCCGGGGCGGCCCTCGGCTCCGAGCCGGAGATGGCCCAGAAGGTGCGCGTGGGCGACATCGATTTCGTCATCAACGCCACCGCCAACACCTCGAGCGTGGCTCCGCAGTCCGGCGTTTTCTCTCTCCACTTCATCTTCCGGGACGACGTGCACCTCGAGCGGGCCATGAACGACAAGGCCATCAATGACGCCTTCAAGGCCATGATCGCCGACAACGTCCAGGGCGCGCGCTCCCTCGGCCTCTTCACCCAGGGCTTCCGCAACATGTATTCCAAGTTCCCCGTGACGAGCGTGGCCGACGTGGCGGGCAAGAAGGTGCGCGTGCAGGCGACCAAGACGGAGGACGCCTTCTTCAGTGCCTACAAGGCGGTGCCCATCCACATGCCCTTCGGGCAGGTCTACACCTCGCTCCAGACCGGGCTCATCCAGATCGCGGAGAACGGCAACGACGTGGTGCTGAAGAACAAGCATTACGAGGCCGCCCCCGTGGTCTCCAAGACGGAGCACGAAGCGAACAACTCGCACCTGTGGGTCAGCCAGAAGACGTGGGACAGCCTCACCCCGGAGCAGCGGACGTGGGTGACGCAGGCCGCCGACTTTTCACTCCCCGTGGCCAGCCGCAAGGCCCTCGAGCTCAACACGGCGGCGGTGGGCGCGCTGCAGAAGCTGGGCGTGAAGTACGTGGAGCAGGTGGACAAGAAGAGCTTCAGCGTCCTCGCCACCCCGCTCCAGGACTCGCAGGCGCAGGAGCTGGGCAAGCACGCCGTCCAGATCCTCGCCCTCGTCCGCGGCATCAAGTAGCGTGACGGCGGTACCGGAGGCGC
>DATGCY010000712.1:0-5826 GCA_035311385.1 Candidatus Methylomirabilota bacterium | reverse complement strand
CCGCAGCGTATCGATGTCCACCTTGGCATAGATGCGAGTTGTGTCGTGACCCTGGTGTCCCAGCAGCTGGCCGATCTCGGACAATGTCGCACCGGACCTGAGAAGCTCGGTGGCAAGGCTGTGCCGAAAGATATGAGCCCCTTGGTGTGCGAAGCCCCGGACGCTGGAATGAGCGAGGGCGGTCTTGGCGATCGTCGTGATTGCGCTAGGATGCGAAAAGCCGACGTGGGGAGCGGACGTGCGGAGAAATAGGCGGCGACACGAAGACTTAGGGCGAGCATGACGTAGGTAGGTGACGACAGCTGCGCCGACGTCTGGAGGAATCGGCATCCGTGTTCGCTGCCCGCCCTTGACGCGGACGCACATGTCGCCGGATCGCCAGTCGATATCGTCCAATGTAAGGGTCGCGATCTCGTTAGCCCGCATGCCGAGCTTGGCGAGCATCATAAGGATTGCGTAGTTCCGCCGCCCAGTGGTGGTTGCTCGATCATAACTATCGAGCACTTTCTGCACCTGCTCGGCGGTCAAATAGGTCGGCAGGTTCGCGAGCTTCCACCGCCTGATAGAGGGCACGCAGCCGGCCAGAGGGGCCCGGATCAACCCTTGGTGATGGAGGTATCGGAAAAATGCACGTAGTGACCAGCACATCACGTGAGCCGGATCACGCATTTTGGGGCGTAGCCCAAGGATAATGAGTCAAGGTCGATGAGGGCAGCGGATATTTCGCCCTCACTGTTCGCGAGCGTGGTGATCAGGTATTTTGGCCGGTGGACTGCGGGTCGATCTTGTCGACGAGCTTGACGAACACGTCAGCGAACTCGGGATCGTAGCTTTCCGGCTGCGCTCGGATGATCTCGATCGCCTTGCGGTAGCAGTCTGCTGCTTGGCGGTTCTCGCCCCGTGCCTCGTACACCATGCCTAGGCGATCCCAGCCGTCGTGCACTTGAGGGAAGCGCGCAAGGAGGTCACGGGCGGCGGCCTCGGCCTCGTCCAACTTGCCGGCCTTGACGAGATCGACGGCCGCATTGGAGGCGGCGGTTAGCACCTCCAACTCATCATCGATCTCGGCTGGCTGGGTGAAGCGCTCGCGGAATGCGGCTCTTGCGGCGCGCTCCTGCAAGCGACGGGCTTCTGCGCGCTCTTGGCGCGCGGCCTGCTCCTTGGCGATGACCTTGCCCTTCTCTGCCTCTTGCTTGGGCAGACAACACTTCTTGTATTTCTTACCGCTGCCGCAGGGACAGGGATCATTGCGTCCGGCTGTGGCCATTCGGGTCAACGCCTTGGAACGGAAGGATCTCTCTCTTGTACTCAGCCCTGCTGGTCAATACCAGCTTTCACGAGCTGCTGCTCGCTTTCGATCGCGATCTTGCCGATAGCCAACGCGCATCGGGATGCAGGTGTGGCGGCGCCCTGCACTCGGCCAAATACCCCCGCAAGCCGCGTGGCCTCCCACTGGGTCTCAGAGGTTGCCTGGGACCTGAGCACAACCAGCGCTTCAGCTTCTGCTGCGCGATCGATGGCTGCCGCTCGCGGGCAACCCCGCCGTCGCTGCGCTTCTTGGGCCGCAAGGTCTATCCCGCTGCGATTGTGGTACTGGCTGCCATCATGTGGCACGGCATCACCGAGGCCCGGTTGCGGCGGCTGAGTGGGACCATCGCCATCAATCGCCGCACCCTAACGCGCTGGCGGGTGTGGTGGCGCGAGGCGTTCACGGCGACGCCCTTCTGGAGAAGGGCGCGCGCGGCATTCATGCCGCCGGTCGATGAGGACGGGATCCCGGCCACATTGATCGAGCGCTTTGCCGGCAATGCAGCTGATCGGTTGATCGCGCTACTGCGTTTTCTTCGCCCCATCACAGGAGGGCAAGTGCGGTCTCACTAACGGCTGCCGCAAATCCGCAGAAGACGCGCGTCGAAGTCCTCAGGTCACTCTCTTAACGTCGCTGCTCTGCAATTGAGGGAGCACGACAATGAGCCAGCCGGCACGCGACGAACGCGTTCACGAGCGGTGGGCCCGCTTTCGCTTCTCCGTCATCGGCCATCTGTTGGCCGCACCCCCGTCCAAGGGCGAGCTCGCCAGGGAGATCGAGGCCCTGGCAGAGCGCACCTGGCGCCATCCCGTGACCGATGAGCCCACCCGCTTCGGCTTCTCGACGATCGAGCGCTGGTATTACCGGGCCTTGAAGGAGCGCACCGATCCTGTCGGGGTTCTGCGGCGCAAGCTGCGCGCTGATGCCGGCCAGCAGCCGGCGATGAGCGGCGCGGTACGGCGAGCCATCATCGCCCAGTACGCCGCACACAAGAGCTGGAGCGCGCGGCTGCACCACGACAACCTCATCGCGCTGGCCGAGACCAGCCCCGAGCTGAAGCCGTTGCCCTCCTACGCCACCCTGCGCCGCTTTCTCAAAGCCAATGGTCTCATCAAGCGGCGGCGCCTAACCTCCCGCCGCACGGAAGGTGCCGAGCGTGCCGAGGCACGCCTCCTCGATCGCGAAGTGCGCAGTTACGAAGCGGAGTATGTCGGAGGGCTTCTCCACTGGGACTGTCATGTGGGATCGAGGAAGGTGCTCACCTCACGCGCCGAGTTGGTAGCGCCCGTATTATTTGGCGCGCTCGACGACTGCTCGCGCCTCGCCTGTCACCTGCAATGGTACCTCGAGGAGACAGCTGAGAACGTTGCCCATGGCCTCTCCCAAGCTTTCCAGAAGCGCGGCCTGCCACGCTCTGGAATGAGCGATGGTGGAAAGGCCATGACCGCGGCCGAGGTCACGGAAGCGCTTGGCCGTCTCGGTGTCCTGCACGAGAGAACGCTTCCGTATTCGGCCTACCAAAATGGGAAGCAGGAGGCCTTCTGGACCTCCGTTGAAGGTCGGCTCTTGGCCATGCTCGAGCATGTGCCCGATCTCACGCTCGCGTTCTTGAACCAGGCCACGCTCGCGTGGGTCGAGTACGAGTACAACCGCAAGATTCACTCCGAGATCGGTGTCGCACCGATCACCCGCTTCCTTGAAGGGCCCAGCGTCATGCGGCCCGCACCCGACAGCGCCGCGCTGCGGCTTGCGTTCACCAGGACCGAGACCCGCACACAGAGGCAGAGCGACGGCACCATCGTGCTGGTGGGCCGCCGCTTCGAGGTCCCGGACCGCTACCGCCATCTCTCACGGCTCGAGATCCGCTACGCCAGCTGGGATCTCAGCTCCGTTCACCTCGTAGACGAGCGCACGGGCACGGTGCTGTGCCGGCTCTTCCCCCAAGATAAGACGCAGAACGCCAGTGGTGTGCGCAAGACGCGCGATCCGCTCTCCAAGGAACCCCCGGCCACCCCACCGGCCGCGGTGGGCATTCCGCCGCTCCTTGACAAGCTCTTGAAGCAGCAGGCCGACACCGGACTGCCGCCGGCCTATCTCCCCAAAGATGAACGAGACGAACAATGACCAAAAAGCTGCTAGCGCTCTACGGCCTCAAGTGGAACCCCTTCGCCCCCGATGTCCCCGTCGAGGCGCTCCATCTCACCCCGCGCACCCAGTCCTTCTGCTGGCGCGTCGAGCAGCTGGCCGGCGAGGGCGGCTTTGCCCTCATCACCGGCGCGCCCGGAACCGGCAAGTCCGTCACCCTGCGCATCCTTGCCGAGCGGCTTGGGGGCCAGCGTGACGTCAAGATTGGCGTGTTGAGCCGCCCGCAGGCGGGCATTGTGGATTTTTACCGCGAACTTGGAGATCTGTTCTCCCTCGCACTGCGCCCCAACAACCGCTGGGGCGGCTCAAAGCTCTTGCGTGAGCGTTGGCAGACCTACATTGATGCTTCCCTCTCTCGACCCGTCCTCATCGTCGACGAGGCGCAGGAGATGGTACCCAGCGTGCTTGCCGAGCTGCGGTTGCTCTCCTCCGTCCGGCTCGACAGCCACATCCTCTTGACCGTGGTGCTCGCAGGCGACGGCCGGCTCGTTGACCGGTTCCGCTCCGATGAGCTCCTTCCCTTAGGCAGCCGCATCCGTGTGCGGCTCGCCCTGGAGCGTGCCAGCTCCGATGAGCTGCAGGAGTGCCTCAGGCATGCCCTCAACAAGGCCGGCGCTCCCAAGCTCATGACTCCCGAGCTCATTGCTACGCTCGCCGACCACGCTCAAGGCAACCTGCGTGTGCTCATGAACATGGGCTCGGAACTCTTGCAGCTAGCCGCCGAGCGTGAGGCCCGCCACATCGACGAGAAGTTGTTCCTGGAGACCTATGCACAGCCCGCGCCCGAGAAGGTCGCAGGAGGACGGCGCCGATGAGGCTTCTGCCCGTGGAACCGGCCTGGCGCCTGGCCGAAGAGGCCCCGGAGCTGCGCTGGCTCGTCACCGATCTGTGGTCCCACGATGCCGTCGGCATCGTCGGCGGCGAGCCCAAGTGCTGCAAGTCATTCCTGGCCCTCGATCTGGCCGTCGCCGTGGCCGCCGGGGTACCTTGCCTACGTCGCTTTGTGGTGCCTGATCCTGGCCGCGTTCTCCTCTATGCCGCCGAGGACGCCCTCCCAATCGTGCGCCGACGGCTCGAGGGCATTGCTGCGGCGGCCGGCGTGATGCTCTCCGATCTCGACATCCAGGTCATCACCGCGCCCACCCTGCGGCTCGATCTCGAGGCCGATCGGCGCAGCCTGGCGCAGACCATTGCCCACTTCCGGCCACGGCTCCTCATCCTCGATCCCTTCGTGCGGTTGCACCGCATCGATGAGAACGCCAGCGGCGAGGTGGCCCCACTGCTCGCCTACCTCAGAGCGCTGCAGCGCCGGTATGCGCTTGCCGTTGTCGTCGTCCACCATGCCAAGAAGGGTGCCGCTCAGGCCCGCGGCGGGCAGGCGCTGCGCGGGTCCTCCGAGTTCCATGCCTGGGGCGACAGCAATCTCTATCTGCGCCGGCAGGGCGACGATCTCACGTTGACAATTGAGCATCGCGCCGCTCCCTCGCAGAAACCCATGAAGATCGAACTTGCGCAAGCAGGCGAGGCGCTGGCCCTCCAGGTCGTGCAGCAGCAGGTCTCGTCGCAGCCGACGCCACGCTCACTCGATGAGCGTATCACCTCGGCACTCGCGGATGCTGCGTCCCCGCTGCCCTTCGCCGACCTCAGGTCCCAGTGCCGCGTGCGCAACGCAACCCTCTACGAACGGCTTGCCACGCTCATCACGGACGGTCGCATCGTGAAAGACGGCGAGGGTTATCGGCTGGCCTCTTGAGGGGTCTCGGCCACCGACAGGAGCGAGCGACCAACGTCCCGTCGCGGGGGACTTCCCACTTCCGCTTCCCGAGCGCTCTACAATGTGCGGGAACGGGAACCGGGAAGCCGGCCCCTCAGAAGACGGCATCGGTCGCGTTCTTCTTGTTCTTCCAGTCCCAATTCTCTGGTTCGGCCCCGGCAGAGCCATTCCCTCGTCCCGGCCGCTCGTCATGAGTGCCGGCGCGCGCAGCGGCGCGTCAAGGATGGCGCATTAGCGCCACCGCCAGGCTTGTCCTTGATGCACGCGAGCACGACGGCATGCTCACGCGGCACCGGGCGAGATACATCGCAACTGCCGCCCATCAATTACCTCGGCAGCAGGCCATTCGGCTCCGTGATTCTGCTCATTCGACTGTCGCAGGGCATCTGCTGTTTACGCTCCTCGCGGAGGGCTTTTGGTCTGCGCTCACAGTTCGTGCGTTGACGGGCATGGGTTTTGTGTCACGAGTAACGCCGGTCCAAACGGCGCTGCGTAACTGTACTGGAGATGAAGGCGGGCCCTTCGGGTTCGGCGAAGATTGCTACCGCAAGGCGCTCGGCATCATCCGCGACCGCCCTCGACAATACGATCCAGAGTT
>DATGCY010000711.1:0-4453 GCA_035311385.1 Candidatus Methylomirabilota bacterium | reverse complement strand
CTTGCGTGCATAGTCCGCGGCCCGGGCCGCGTCCGGGCAGCCCGATCCGAGGGCGATGTCCGCGAGCAGACGGAGCGCCCAGGCTTCATACCCTGATTCCTTGTGCGCGCGCGCGAGGCCGACCGCCTGCTCGGCATGCTGTCGTGCGTTATCGACTCTGCCCACGAGCAGATGGACTTTACCCAGATACGCGAGCAGCAGCGAATGCGCTGCCACCAGGTTCATCGCCGCTCCGTGGGCGACGGCGGCCTCCGTGAGGGAAAGCGCTTCGGTCAGCCGCCCGCCAAGCCATAGGCGAAGCCGAGGGAAGAGGCAAGCCTAGGGAACCACAGTGGGTTGTTTTTGGCGCGAACGGCCTCGAGGCCCTTCTCGAGCGCTCCCAATATGGTATCGCGACAATCTCGGCCTTGACGGAGGAGTGCCCGTTCATGGCGTCGGGCCTGAGCCTGCGAAAGCTATTGGGACCGGTCGCGTACAATTGACCGGCGCGAGAGAATCGAGGTGCGGCTGGATAGGAGGAATGGCATGCAGTGCGCTCGGTGCGGCTACGAGAATGCGCCCGGCCAGAGATTCTGCGGAGGATGTGGCGCGGCCCTTGTCTTGACCTGCCTCGCATGTGGCGCGGCGGTGACCGCCGCGGAACGGCGTTGTGGGACGTGTGGGAGCGCGCTGTCTCACCGCGCAATCCATGGCAAGTTCGACCAGCCGGAGACCTACACTCCGCGGCACCTGGCCCACAAGATCCTCACATCAAGAGCGGCCATTGAAGGCGAGCGCAAGCAGGTCACGATCCTCTTCGCCGACCTGAAGGGATCCCTAGAGCTCCTCGGAGATGGAGACCCGGAGGATGCGCGTGAGGTGCTCGACCCCGTTCTCGAGCTCATGATGGACGCCGTGCATGCCTACGAAGGCACGGTCAATCAAGTCATGGGCGATGGCATCATGGCGCTCTTCGGCGCGCCGCTCGCCCATGAGGATCACGCTCTCCGCGCCTGTTGTGCGGCCCTGCTCATGCAAGCTTCGGTGCAGCGACACGCCGAGAGTATCCAGAGACGCGACGGCCTCGCCCCCAAGATCCGCGTGGGGTTGAATTCGGGAGAAGTGGTCGTCCGCGCCATCGGATCTGACCTGCGCATGGACTACACCGCGGTGGGCCAGACCACTCATCTCGCGGCGCGGATGGAACAGCTTGCCGACCCCGGCTCGATCCTGCTCACTGGTGACACGCTCGCGCTCGTCGAGGGCTTCATCCAGGTGAAGGCCAGGGGGCCGATGACGGTGAAGGGCCTACCGAGTCCAGTCGACACGTACGAATTGACGGGAACCGGGCCGGTGCGCTCACGTCTGCACGCCGCGGCGGCGAGAGGACTCTCCCCCTTCGTCGGCCGCCACCAGGAGCTGGACCAGCTCCTGCAGGCTCTGGCCCTCACGGAGAAGGGACACGGACAGGCGGTCGCGCTGGTTGGCGAGCCCGGCGTGGGAAAGTCTCGTCTCTGCTGGGAGGTCACCCACGGCTCCCAGGCACGAAGCTGGCGACTGCTCGAAACGCGGTGCATATCGTACGGCACGGCCACGCCGTATCTACCGGTCCTCGAGCTCCTCCGGCAGGATTTCGAGATTGCGCCATCGGACAGCGCGGAGCACATGCGGACCAAGGTAACGGAGAGGCTCGGCTCGATAGCTCCTAGTAGGGAGGGGGATCTTGCTCCTCTCCTCGGCCTTCTCGACGTGCCGGTCATGGATGCCCGCTGGGAGCACCTCGAGCCCGATCAGCGGCGTCAACGCACGATCGACGCCGTCGCGCGGCTCCTCCTGGAGGCGGGTGATGCCCATCCACTCGTTGTTCTGGTGGAGGATCTGCAATGGATCGACACCGAGACGCAGACTCTCCTCGATCGGGTCATCGAGCGCCTTCCCTCGGCTCGCGTGCTTCTTCTTGTCACTCACCGGCCCGAGTACGAGCCGGGATGGCGTGACCGTACCTATTGTCGACAGCTCCAGGTCGACCCTCTCCCGACCGAGCGCGTGGAGGAGCTTCTCGGGCGCCTTCTGGGGGTCGACCCGAGCATCGAGCCGTTGGCCCGTCTGCTCGTCGAGCAGGCGGAGGGGAACCCTCTGTATCTGGAAGAGAGCGTTCGAAGTTTGGTCGAGGCGAACGCCCTCGCCGGCGCACACGGAGCCTACCGATTGGTCCAGGATCCCGGCGCGCTCCAGATCCCCCCCACCGTCCAGGCTATCCTCATGGCTCGAATTGATCGCCTCGCACCTGAAGACAAGCGCATCCTGCAGGCCGCCGCGGTGGTAGGCAGGGAAATCCCCGTTTCCCTGCTCCATCCCATCGCCGATGTCCCCGACAGCGACCTCCGCGCGAGCCTCGCCCGCCTGCAGGCCGGTGGCTTCATCGAGGACGCCCAGCCAGCTTCCGCTCGCGCCGTGGCTTTCAGGCACGGTCTCGTCCGAGACGTCGTCTACGGAACCATGCTCCAGGAGCGGAAGCGGGGTCTCCATGGCCAGCTCGTCGACGTGCTCGAACGGCTTCCCAATGCCGTCGTCGAGCAAGGGGAGCTCCTCGCCCACCACGCATTCCAAGGGCGTCTGTGGGAGAAGGCATCGCGCTATCTGCACCGGTCCGGCCAGAGAGCTATTGCTCGGTCGGCCAATCGAGCGGCGGCGATCCGGCTCGAGGAGGCGCTGCAAGCGGTGCACGCGCACCCGGAGAGCCCCGATATGCTCGAGCGCGCTGTCGACGTGCGCCTGGACCTTCGGGCGGCCCTCTCGTCGCTCGGCGAACTCGACGCGGTTCCCGCCCAGCTGGATGCCTCGGAAGAAGCGGCTATGCGGTTGAATGATCAGCCCCGGCTGGCGCGAGTCTTCATTGCCTCGAGCGAATACTTCTGGCACACGGGACACTTCAAGCGCGCCAGCGCCGAGGCAGGGCGCGCCCTTGTCATTGCCGAGCGTCTTGGGAATCTCGCCCTGTCTGTTCTGGCCAACCATCGGATGGGCGCGGCGCTGGTGTCCGGCGGCGAGCTTCGAATGGGCGAGGCGCACTTTCGAAGCAACATTGCGATGCTCCCCCCCGAACGGGGTCACGAACGCTTCGGGCACTTCACGGTTCCCCTCGCGAGCGCTCACTCCTGGTTGGCGGCCACGCACGCGGACTTCGGTCGCTTCCCATCCGCGATCGAGCACGGCCACGAGGCCATTCGTATCGCCGAGCGAGCGCAGCATCCCCGCAGCACGGTGTGGGCCCACTATGCCCTGGGGTGGGCCCACTCCGTGCGCGGCGACTTTCTCGAGGCCCTCACAGTGCTGGAGCGCGCACGCGCCATGGTGGAGGAGTGGGAAGTATTCGTGATGGAGCCGGTGGTGTGGGGAGCCCTCGGGTATGCCTATGCTCGAACTGGGCGACTGTCGGAAGGCCTCGAGCTCCTGAAGCGAGCCGGAGCTCCTCGGCAGGCCACGGGCAGAATCACGCGGCCCTACGTAGTGCTGTGGCTCGCCGAGGCGTACTTGCTGGCGGGTCAGCTGGAGGAGGCGCATCGGTCTGCCCAGAGCGCGCTTCAGGAGATGCGAGCGCTGGGACACGGCCGTGACGAAGCGCATGCCCTTCGCCTCCTCGGCGAGATCACGTTCCAGCGAGACCCGGGGGGTGCCGAGGCCGCCGAGGATCTGTACCGCGGTGCGATAGCTCGCGCCGAAGTCAGCGAAATGCGACCACTGGTCGCTCAGTGCCAGCTCGGCCTCGGCATGCTCTACACGCGGACCGGGGCGCATGAACGGGCCGGCCAGCACCTCACCACCGCCCGCACGATGTTTCAGGACATGCGCCTGCCCTTCTGGCTCGACAGGACCGAGGCCGCGTTGAAGGACTCGCCGGGCTGAACCGGCTGGCGCCTCCTGACCACACGCCGACCGGGATCTCGACCAGATTCACGGTGCCCGAGGCGATGCCCGCCTCGATGGCCGGCGCGATGTCGGCCGCTCGTTCAACATGGTGAGCGGTCATACCGAACGAGGCGGCAAGCTTTGCGAAGTCGACGGTGGGGTTCACGAGATCCATGGCGATGAAGCGATCGTCCCGCACCTACGCATAGTGAGGCTGTGACTTCATGAAGTTCTTTAGGAGGAAACCACAATCACGCTCTGGCATCGCCTCTTCAGGGGATCCGGGGGGGAGTCCGAGTCTGGCAAATTACGTTATAGGAGCGGGGCCACGAATGGGGCGCCCGCCGCTGTGGCATCGGCTCCTGCGGCGTTCCGCGTCCGAGGATGGCAGATAACGTCAGGGGACCCGAGGGCCACCTGGGAGGCGACCGCCGCTGCCGCGGGCTAATGTTGCGTATGATCCCGACCGACCCCTCCGAGCCGTTACGCGCGAGCTTTCGACAACGTTCGGATCATGCCCTGGAATGGATCTGCGAGAAGAGGTTCGGGTGATGGTGGTGGCGTA
>DATGCY010000710.1:0-3252 GCA_035311385.1 Candidatus Methylomirabilota bacterium | reverse complement strand
GAGCTGGCCCGGGCGCTGTGCACGCAACCCAAGCTCCTCCTCCTCGACGAGCCGTCGTCGGGGCTTTCCGTGGAAGAGACGGAAGACATGGCCTTCTGGATCCAGGACATCCGCACCCTGCTCCACATCACCGTGCTCATGGTCGAGCACGACATGAGCCTGGTCAGCGCCGTCTCCGATCAGGTCCTCGCCCTCAACTACGGACGCACCATCACCCAGGGCCCGGCGCGCGAGGTGCAGGAGCATCCCGAAGTGGTGAAGGCCTACCTGGGTGGCTGACGTGGGCGCGGACCTTCTCCTCGAGGTCAGCAACATCGAGACCTACTACGGCCCCATCATGGCCATCCGCGGGGTGAGCTTCGCGGTGCCCCGCGGCGCCATCGTGACCATCCTGGGCGCCAACGGCGCGGGCAAAACCACCATCCTCAAGACGGTGTCGGGGGTGATGGACGCGCAGAAGGGCACGGTCACCTTCGACGGCCGTCTGCTCCGCGGGATGGATCCCGACCGCGTCATGCGCCTGGGGCTCTCCCACGTGCCCGAGGGGCGCGAGGTCTTTCCCCTCCTCACCGTGCGCGAGAACCTCAAGATGGGCGCGTACTCGCGGAAGGACGTGGAGGGGGTCGGCCGCGACCTCGAGATGGTCTATGACTACTTCCCCGTCCTCCGGAGCCGGGCCGAGCAGCGCGCGGGCTCGCTGTCCGGAGGCGAGCAGCAGATGCTCTCCATCAGCCGCGCCCTCATGGCCAGGCCCAAGATGATGCTTCTCGACGAGCCCTCCCTCGGCCTCTCGCCCAAGCTCGTCAAGGACATCTTCGAGATCATCGGCCGCATCAACCGCGAGCAGGGCATGACCATCCTCCTCGTGGAGCAGAACGCCAACATGGCCCTCCACCTCGCCCACTACGGCTACGTGCTGGAGGTGGGGCGCATCGTGATGGAGGACACCTGCGCGCGCCTGCTCGAGAAGGACGACATCAAGGAGTTCTATCTCGGCATCAAGGACGCGAGCATCCGAGGCACCCGCCGCTGGAAACGCAAGAAGATGTGGCGATGAGGAGCGGGATGGCCGAGATATGCGTGCTCGCGCCGCGGCGGCCCTTCGCACGATGTGGCGATCAGGAGGGGAGGCCCGAGATGTGCGTGCTCGCGCCGCCGCACCGCGGCGGCCCTTCGCACGATGTGGCGATGAGGAGGGGAGGCCCGAGATGAGCGTGCTCACGCAGTCGCCGCCCCGCCCCGCCGACGCCGCGCTCGGCACGGTGCGGGGCCAGGACACCCTGCCGCGCCTGTTCCGCCAGGTGGTGCGGGAGCGCGGGGAACGGGTGGCCATGCGCGAGAAACACCTTGGCATCTGGCGCGCCATCACCTGGCGCGAGTACGGGGAGCGGGTGCGCCACGTCGCCCTTGGCTTGGTCGCCCTCGGCCTCCGTCCCCGCGACGTGGTTTCCATCGTGGCCGACAACCGGCCAGAGTGGCTCTACACGGACATGGGCACCTTGTGCGCGGGCGGCATCACCAACGGCATCTACACCACGGACTCCCCCCGGCAGGTCGAATTCATCGTCGACGACAGCGGCACGCGCTTCTTCTTCGCGGAGAACGAGGAGCAGCTCGACAAGATCCTCGAGGTGCGCGCGCGCTGTCCCCAGCTCGTGAAGATCATCGTCTACGACATGGACGGCCTCCACGCCTTCCAGGACGAGCAGGTCCTCTCCTTCGCGGAGCTCCTCGAGCGGGGCGCCCGCTACGATCGAGAGCATCCCGGCGCTTTCGACCCCCTCGTGGAGATCGCCCGCCCCGAGGATCTGGCCATCCTCGTCTACACCTCGGGCACCACCGGCCCGCCCAAGGGCGCCATGCTGAGCCACCGCAACATCCTCTTCCAGATCGGCTTCTCCGACTTCCTCACGGAGCCCCGCCCGGGCGATCAGCAGCTCTCCTTCCTGCCGCTCGCGCACGTGGCCGAGCGGACCTTCAGCGTCTTCTATCCGCTCTACACCGGCGCCACCATCAACTTCGCGGAGAGCATCGACACGGTGCCGGAAAACATCCGCGAGGTTGCTCCCGCCGTCTTCTTTGCCGTACCGCGCATCTGGGAGAAGTTCTACTCCGCGGTGGCTCTCCGCATGCGCGAGGCGACGTGGCTGGGCAAGGCCGCCTACCGGTGGGCCATCGGCACGGGCGGGCGAGTGGCCGAGTGTCGCCTCCAGGGGCGACGGCCGTCGGCCCTCCTCCGTCTCCTCTATCGCGTCGCCGACTTCCTCGTGCTCGACAACGTCAAGCGCTCGCTGGGCCTTCATCGAACCCGCGCCGCCGCCACCGGGGCCGCCCCCATCGCGCCCGAGCTGATCCGGTGGTATCTCGCCCTCGGCATCGACATGCGGGAAGTCTACGGCCAGACAGAGAACTGCGGCCTGGCCACCGGCATGCCCGCGGACCGGGTCAAGCTGGGCACGGTCGGGGTGGCCCGCCCCGACACCGAGGTGCGGATTTCGTCCGAGGGCGAGATCCTCCTCAAGGGCCCCCACGTCTTCCTCGGCTACTTCAAGAATCCCGAGAAGACGGCGGAGACGATCACCGACGGCTGGCTCCGCACGGGCGACGTGGGCGTGCTCGACGCGGACGGCTTCCTCACCATCACCGACCGCATGAAGGACATCATCATCACCGCGGGGGGCAAGAACATCACTCCCTCGGAGATCGAGAACCAGCTCAAGTTCTCCCCCTTCATCTCCGACGCGGTGGTCATCGGCGATCAGCGCAAGTTCCTCTCCTGCCTGGTCATGATCGATCACGAGACGGTGGCCCAGTTCGCCCAGGAGAAGAACGTGCCCTTCACCAACTTCACCTCGCTCTGTCGCGCCCCCGAGGTGCAGGACCTGATCTGGAGCGAGATCGAGCGGGTGAACAAGCAGCTCGCGCGGGTGGAGACCATCAAGAAGTTCCGGCTCATCGAGCAGATCCTCACCCCGGAGGACGAGGAGCTGACCCCGACCATGAAGCTCCGACGCGCCTTCGTCAACGTCAAGTACAAGGACGTCATCGACACCATGTACGCGGACGCCTAACCATGTCCGCCCAAAGGAGCCCACGATGAAGAAGATCGCAGCAGTGGCTGTCCTTGCCAGCGCCGTCGCCTTGGTCGGCGCGGCCCTGGCCCAGACGCCGTCGCGCGGGGTCACCCCCACCGAGATCGTGCTCGGCATGCACACGGATCTCTCGGGCCCCGCCGCCACCTACGGCGTCTCC
>DATGCY010000709.1:0-2916 GCA_035311385.1 Candidatus Methylomirabilota bacterium | reverse complement strand
AGCGAGGAGCGCGGTAGGCCCTGAAGAACGTGGCGGCGCGGCCTCTGCCACCTCGACGAGGCGCTCCAGGCGTGGGTAGCCGTAGGGAAAGATGTGCTTGGCGGGCAGCCCTTGAAGCTCCTCGCGCCGCCGCAGCTCGGCCACGTGATGCGGACCCGTGGGGAGGAGGCTCTCGTAGTGATCGTACGAATTCGCGTGGTCGACCATGTGCGTGCTGCCCATGCTGTGGAAGACGTAGACGTAGTGCACGGGATGGATCGACCGCTTGAGCTGGAAGTTGTGAAGGTCGAGCATGGTGAGGACCATCACGTCGGCCTTGAGGGTCTGAAAGAGCCAGGTGCAGAGGACGCCGGCGCCCACGCGAAAGGTGTGCTGGTTCGGGTGGGATGCGGGAAAGGGGACGACGGGCTCGGAGGAGATATGGCAGACAGTGCGGGAGAGCCGCTCGGTCAAGAAGTCGATGAGCGGCTGGAGATGATGCCAGTCCTGGTGGGTCTCCGAGTAGAAGACGATGTTGCGATCGCGCGGCGGAAGGGCTCGGAAGCGGCGGTAGTCGCGCCAATCCTGCCACACCTTCATGGTGTCGCGGGTTCGGGCGCCTACTCTTTCGCCGAGGGCGCGCCGTCGATCCTCCCGGGCTCTGCCCCGTCCTTCTTCCCGCGGAAGATGCCGATGACGCGGTACCAGAACATCTTCAGCGCCAGCCCCACCGCGGCCGCCACGCCGATGACCGCGGACACGAGCATGCTGCCGGTACCCGGATCGAGATAGGCGTAGGCGGGAGACGCGACAGACAGGATGGCCAGCAGCACGACCAGCGCTCGCAGAGCCAGACGCAACGTCATCCTCTGAGTTCCACGCCTACCTTCAGTACCAGAATCCACGCCCGGAATCAAGATCCGCGGCCTCTCGGGCGGCAGAATCTGTGCGCGCACCGAGGAAGAAACGACTCAGTCGGCGCCCAGGTCGAGGAGCTGGAGCGAAGCGAGACGGCGATAGATCCCGTCGGTCCGCGCGAGGAGCTCCCCGTGGCCGCCCGTCTCCACGATTCGGCCCTCGTGGACCACCACCACTCGGTCCGCGTCGCGTACCGTGCGGAGCCGGTGAGCAATGATGAGCAAAGTCCGCCCCCGCATGAGGTCGGCCAGCGCGTCCTGGATGAGTGACTCGCTCTCCGCGTCCAGCTCCGACGTCGCCTCGTCGAGGATGAGAATGGGCGGGTTTCTCACGAAGGCGCGCGCGATGGCGATGCGCTGCCGCTGCCCGCCCGACAGCTTGATCCCCCGCTCGCCCACCACTGTCTGGTAGCCCTCGGGCAGGGCCGTGATGAAGTCGTGGGCATGGGCGCGGCGGGCCGCCTCTTCGATCTCCTCCCGGCTTGCCCCGGGCTTGCCGTACGCGATGTTGTACTCGACCGTGTCCCGGAACAGGAAAGTCCCCTGGGTGACGAGACCGAACAATCCGCGCAGGGAGGTGAGGGTGACCTGACGGAGGTCGCGGCCATCGATGGTGATGCGGCCCGCGGAGACGTCGTTGAGCCGGGGGAGGAGATCCATGAGGGTGGACTTCCCCGAGCCCGAGAGCCCCACGAAGGCGACCCGCTCTCCCCGCTCGATGGTGAGGGAGACATGGCGGAGGGCGTCGCTCTCCGCCCCCGGGTAGCGAAAGGAGACGTCCTCGAACACGAGGCGATCACGGAAATCCCTGACGGGCCTTGCTCCCGGCGCGTCCACGATGGTGGGCGGGGTGTCGAGGACCTCGAAGACGCGCTCCACGGACGGGAGGGACTGTTGCACGGTGTTGAAGGAGCGGATCTGTTCGCTCACCGCGCGCTGGAGGAGCGCCACCGCGGCCATGAAGGAGAAGGCGTCGCCGGGGGTCATCTGGCCCGCGATCACCAGTGAGCCCGCGTACCACACGATGCCCACGATGCTCACCGCGCCCAGCACCTCGATGGCCGCCTTGGACAGCTCGTCGATGTTGATGTCCTTGAGGGCGAGGTCGAGGAGGCGCCGGTTGAGTCGGTCCCAGCGCTTCTGCTCGGACTGCTCGCGCCCGAAGGCCTTGACAATCTTGGCGCCCGTGAAGGACTCCTGGAGCACCACGAAGAGCTCGGCCACCCGCTCGCGCGTGCGCCGGTTGATGTGGTACAGCTGACGACCGAGCGCCCACACGAGGGCGCCCAGGGCCGGGAAGATCACCACCGCCACCAGGGCGAGCGGCCAGCTCCGCACGAACATCACCACGAGCATGGCCGCGATCGTCCCCGACCGGCGCACGGTGTCCACCACCATGTACGAAAAGAGCCGGGCCACGCGATTGACATCGGTGACCACGCGGGCCTGCAGCTCACCCGAGTGCCGGGAAATGAAGAAGGAGACGGGCATGCCCTGGATGTGGGCGTAGACCTCGCGGCGGAGCCGGGCCACCGCTCGCTCGCTGGCCGAGGCGATGAAGTACCCCTCGCCGTAGGCGGCCGCGCCCTTGACGACGGACACCGTGAGGACGGCGAGGGGCACCAGCTTGAGCATGGTCAGGTCACGGTTGACGAAGACCTCGTCCATGACGGGCTTGACCAGCCAGGCGATGGCGCCGCCCAGCGCGCCCGCGGCGAGGGCACAGAGCGCGCCGGCGGCCACCGAGCTCCAGTGCGCTCGGAGATACGGCACGAGACGGAGGAGCACGCGGTGACGCGGGGTCATGGCGATCCGTTGGGGCGAATCACTCATCGACCTTGCCAGAGACGGCATGCCTGTTCAAGTTTCGGGCAGGCTCGGGCGAGGGATCATTGATTGACAGGGCGGCGGGGCAAGTAGTACCTAATCAGCCAGTGTCGCCGCGAGTCTTCCGGCTCGGTCTCGTGCTCCTCGTCGTCGCGTTCGTCGTTGCGCTGACGCCGCTGGCCTATGCCGACCC
>DATGCY010000708.1:0-8598 GCA_035311385.1 Candidatus Methylomirabilota bacterium | reverse complement strand
AGCGAGCGGAGGTTGATCATGACGGTGTCCTTTCCGTGTTCACGAGTGCCCGAAGCGTCGCGGGTCGAAGGGCTCGAGGGGCACGGGCGGGTCGGCCTTGGTCACGCAGGCCGCGATCAGCTTCGCGCTGACCGGGCTCATCCCGATGCCGCTGCCGTCGTGGCCGGTGGCGAGGACGAGGCCGTCCACGCCCGGCGCGGGGCCGAGGAGGGGGAGCCCATCCGGCGTGTAGGGTCGAAAGCCCGCCCAGGTGCGTAGCATGCGGAGGCGGCCGATGGCGGGAGCGATCCGGCGCGCGCTCTCGAGCACGTAGCGGATGCCGGACAGCGTGGGCGCGCGGTCGAGCCCCACGAAGCGGCTCGTGCTCCCGATGACGAGATTGCCCGCCACCATCTGCGCCATGCCCATGCCCTTACCGGGCGGCAGGTTCGGGTCGTAGCCGGGCTTGCCCGGCGCATCCGGCGGCCAGGGCTGGGAGAATCGCCACATGTCCGTGTCGGACTTGATCGGCTTTAGCACATGGTGGAGCTTGAAGGGCGCGGGCTCTGTCACCACGACCATGCCCTGCCGCGGTGTCACGGGAACGCGCAGGTTCGCCGTGGCGCCGAGCGCGCCGCTCCAGGAGCCGCCGGCCAGGACGACGAGGTCCGCTTCCACCTCTCCCGCGCTCGTGGTCACCCCCGCGATGCGATCGCCACGGCGGAGCAGCGAGAGCACCTCGGTCCCCGTGACGAGCGTGGCGCCGCGCATGCGCGCGGCGTGCGCATAGCCGAGGGTGAGCCGGAAGGGATTGATGATGCCGCCGTGCTCGGCGTACACCACGCCCCGGACATCGGGCGAGAGCACCGGCTCGCGGCGCCGCGCCTCGTCGCCGTCGAGCAGCTCGGCGGATAGGCCAACTTCGGGTTGTCCCGCCACGTACGCCGCCATCTGCGCCCATTGGGCTTCTGTCTCGATGGCGACCATGCCGCCCGTTTTCCGGTACTCGATGTCGGCGCCGAGCTCCGCGCCGAGGGTGGGGAAGAGCCGCCAGCAGGCGAGCGTCAGGTCGAGGGCAGGGCCGCGGTGCATCGACTGCGGCCAGATCAGCGCGCCGTTCGCGCCCGAGGCGCCGGCGCAGAGCCCGGCGCGCTCGAGGAGGGTGACGTGCAGGCCTTCTTTGCTGAGCTCGTAAGCGACGGCGCAGCCGATCACCCCGCCGCCCACGATGAGCACATCGGGGCGTGTCATGAGAGGAACCGCGCGGGGCGATAGGGCACCAGCCGCGGATCGGGCACGCCGTCCAGGATTTCCGCGGCGGCGATCTTGCCCCAGAGCGGGCCAAGGGTGACGCCGCTGTGCGAGGCGACCACGTAGAAGCTGTCGAGGCCGGGAATGCCGCCGAGCATAGGCTTCTCGTCCCTCGGCATGGGTCGCACGCCGAAACGGATGGCCTCGACGCGCGCGCCCTCAAGGGCGGGGAGATGCTTCGCCACCGCGGCGAGCGATTTCTCAGCGGGCCAGAGCCCCTCTTCGGACTGGCGCCACACCTGATCGTGCGCGAACTCCGCGAGGACGATGCGCCCGCCGCCGTCCGGACGGAAATGCACGCCCGGCGCGTGGATGGGCCGACGGAGCGTGCTGGCCACGGGCGCCGTGTAGATGAGGCGACCGGGCACGCGGTCGATGGGCACCTCGAAGCCCGCGAGCCGCGCCACCTCATCGGTGGCAGGGCCCGCGCAGTCGACGACCACGTCGGCCTCGAACCGATTGCCATGCGAGGTGACCACGCCGCGTACACGCGTTCCCTCGCGGAGCACCGAGACGACTCGCTCGCCCGCGAGCACGCGCGCGCCCCGGCGCACGGCGTGCACGAGGAGCTGGCCGATCAATGGCACCACGTCCACATAGCCCTCGCTCGGCGTGAAGACTACTTCGTCCACGTGCGGCACGATGACGAGGTCGGGCTCGAGTTTGCGCGTGTCCTGGGCAGAGATCAGCTCGATGGGATAGCCCCAGCTCGCGAGGCGCTCCACCGTCTCCTTGAGCTGCGCGCGCCCCAGCGGCTCCTCTTCCCAGGCGAGCGCACCCTCCTGCTTGTGCCAGTCGCCGCCGCCGAGCTCGGTGACGAGGGCCAGGTGCTCGGCCATGCTCGCCGTATTGAGATCGTGATAGTCGCGCGGCGTCTTGTGGAAGGAGTTCGTCCACGCGAAGCTCGTGCCCGACGTGCCGCTCCCCGGCGTCGCCGCCTCGAGCACGGTCACCCTAGCCCCGCGCTCCGCGAGCCGGTAGGCGACGTTCGCGCCCACGCTTCCCGCGCCGATTACGATGATCTCCGCGCTCATGTTTTCTCTCCGGTCACGGGGCTACTCGTCGGCCAGCGTGACGAGCACGCCGATGGGCACCGGCGTCACGGGCGGCCGGAAGCTGGGCGGTGGAATGACGGAGAGGGGCACGCCCCGGCGGTGCGCGATCAGCTGAGCCAGGGCGGGGGCGCAAAGCCGTCCCTGGCACTCGCCCATGCCCGCGCGGGTCATCCGCTTCATCTGCCCGAGCTCGCTCACGCCCTCGTCGAGGGCCTGATCGACACGTGCACCCGTGACGCCCTCGCAGGGGCAGATCACTGTATCGGGCGTGATCAGCTCGGCCAGTCCCGGCTTGATGGCATGAAGCGGGCCGAGGACGGCGCGCGACTTCCTCAGCGGAGCCAGCTCCGATTGATGCAGCCGCAGCCGTGAGCGAGCCTGCCCCGGCGAAAGCACGCCGAGCCGAGCCGCCGCCGCGATCCCCGCGATACGCCCCTCGAGCACGGCCATGGCCGCACCGCCGAGGCCGGCGCCGTCCCCCGCACAGAAGAGGCCGCGCACGCTGGACTCCATGTCGGCGGAGACCACGGGAACCCAGCCGCCGCGTTCCGGCGCGTACTCGTGCTCGACGCCGCAGATCTGGGCGAGCTGGATGGACGGCACGGAATCCCAGACGAAGCACACGGCCCCGACCGAGATCGTCTCCTCAGAGCCGGACACGGGTCGCCCGTCCCCGTCGAGCGCTACCGTGACCACTTCGCGCACTCGCTCCTCGCCGATGACACGCGCCACCGCGCGCGAGCCGGTGAGGGGGACTCGCGCGGCGCGAAGGGTGTGCCAGTCGGCCGACGCATCGCCCGAGAGCGCCCACCGACTCCACGGAGCGGACAAGGCACGAGGCATCCGTCGGATGAGCGCGGCGTCGAGCATGCCCACGACGCGCCCTCCCGCGCGAAGGATGCGGCTCGCGACGACCGGAAGCTGGTACCCCGCTCCGGCCACGAGCACGCGCTGTCCCGCAGCCAGCGTGCGGATCGTCTCGGCATCGACGACCCCGGGGAGTGTCCAGCCGGGAACCGGCACCACGCGTTTGTGAGTGCCCGCGGCGAGGATCAGAACCTCGGGCTGGACCTTTTCCGCGCGGTCCTTCTCCCACACGGCGAGCGTGCGCTGCTCGAAGACGCCCCAGACGGTTGCGCCCTGATGCAGGACGATGCGCGGGCCCGCCGCGTGGATCTCGGGGATCAGCGTCGACTGAGCGGCGTGTGCGTAGGTGGGGCCGCCGAGCACCGGCCGCTCGTCGTAGAGGTGCACGGTCGTTCCCGCCCGCGCGGCCTCGATGGCGGCCGCCAGCCCGGCCGGCCCGCCTCCCACCACGGCGACCTGCGGAGAGATCGTCATCAGGAGCGTCAACATTGCAATCGCAGCCGCCGATTGTCAAACAGCCGAGGCGTCGTATACTCGCCTCCTGCCTCGGCGCGGCCACGTGGCCCGCCCTCGCGAAAGGGCCATCATGGCTGAGCTCCGCACCGGCGGTGAGTGGGTGGTGGAAGTGCTGCGCGCCCAGGGCGTCCGGCATGTCTTCGGTCTGCCCGGCGTTCACAATCTCGCCATTTACGACGCGCTCCTTCGCCAGCACGACATCGCGCACGTCCTCTCCCGCCACGAGCAGGGCGCGGGTTTCATGGCCGACGGCTACGCCCGCGCCTCGGGCAACCCCGGGGTGGTCGTCGTCACCACGGGTCCCGGCGCCACCAACGTGCTCACGCCGCTCGTGGAGTCCTTCGCCGGCTCGCAACCGATCCTCGCCCTCATGTCCGACATACCCGCAGCGCTCATCGGCAAGGGCCTGGGCGCGCTCCACGAGGTACCCAACCAGATCGAGTGCTTCAAGCCCGTTTGCCGCTGGGCGGAGACGATCCGGGACGGTGCCGCGATCGCCGGAGCCGTGGAGCGCGCTTTCCACCTCTTCCGCACTGCGCGGCCGGGGCCGATCGCGCTTTCGCTCCCCACGGACCTCCTCGTGGCCAAGACGGAGGCCCGCCGGAGCAAGCTCCGCGGTCGCCTGCCCGCGTGCGACCCGAAGAAGATCGAGACGGCGACACGGCGCCTGCGCGCGGCGAAGCGTCCCCTCATCGTGGCCGGCGGCGGCGTCATCTCCTCCGGCGGCGCGGCCGATCTCACCGCCCTGGCGCACCGGCTCGTGGCGCCCGTGATCACCTCGGTCATGGGTCGCGGCGCCATCTCTGAGACCGACCCATTCTGGCTCGGGGTCCTGCCGAACTACCGGTCGACACAGGCCGCCCTCGAGCAGGCCGACGTCATCCTGGCCGTTGGCTGTCGCTTCGCGCACCGGTCAACCAAAGGCCTAATGCTCAACCTCGCCTTCAAGCCAGAGCAGGCCCTGATCCACGTCGACATCGATCCCAAGGTGATCGGGCTCATGCACAAGCCCGCCGTGGGCATCGTGGGCGATGCGCGCGATGCCCTGCGCGGGCTCCTCGCCTCGCTCGGCTATGGCGCCGCCGCGAGCGAGTGGGACCCTGCATGGCTGCAGGCGCAGCGCGAGACGCGCTGGCCGCGCTACACGGAGCCGGTGGATCGCCTGATCCGCATCTTGCGCAGCTCCCTCGAGCCCTCCGCCATCGTGGTCAACGACCAGACCGGGCTCAACTACTGGATGGAGTGGCACTTCCCCGTGCTGGAGCCGCGCACCTTCCTCTATCCCGTGGGCTCGGCCACCCTGGGGTACGGCGTGCCCGCGGCCATTGGTGCCAAGATCTCGCATCCCGACCGCCAGGTGCTGGCCGTGCTCGGCGACGGCGGCTTCATGTTCTCGGTGAACGAGCTGGCCACCGCGGTGAAGTATGGCCTCGGTGTTGTCTTCCTCGTGCTGAACGATCAGCGCTACGGCGCGATCAAATACCTCCAGGAGGGCATCTTCGGCAAGTACGGCGAGGTGGATCTCGCCAACCCGGATTTCCCCGCCATGGCCCGCGCCTTCGGCGCCGAGGCCGTTCGTGCGGAGGGGATCGAAGACCTCCCCCGCGCACTCGATCGCGCCCTTCGGCACCAGGGCCCGACGGTGATCGAGCTGCGCATGGCCGTCGAGCCCCCGTGGGAGCTCTGAGGGTATAATTCGGGCATGGTTATCGAGCTCGAGCCCGCACGCAAGAAGAGCCTCCGACGCGAACTCGAAGGCCTGCTCGGCAAGGGCGGCGTGCTCTCCGAGCCCGAGGAGCTGCTGGTCTACGAGTCCGACGGCCTGACGCTCTTCCGCGCCCTCGCGGACTTCGTCGTCTTTCCCACCTCCGTCGAGCAGGTCTCCGCCGTGGTGAAGCTGGCCAATCGCGAGTCGCTGCCCTTCGTGGCGCGCGGCGCGGGCACCGGGCTCTCCGGCGGCTGCCTTCCCGCCGAGGGCGGCCTCGTCATCTCGCTGATGCGGATGAACCGCGTCCTCGAGGTCGACTACGACAACCAGATCGCCGTGGTCGAGCCCGGCCTCGTGAACCTTCATCTTTCGTGGGCCGTCGGTCCCAAGGGCTTCTACTACGCACCGGATCCCTCGAGCCAGCAGGCGTGCACGGTGGGCGGCAACATCGCCAACAACTCGGGCGGCCCCCACACGCTCAAGTACGGCGTGACGGTGAACCACGTGCTGGGGCTCGAAGTGGTGATGCCCGACGGCGAGATCATGTGGCTGGGTGGGCGCACGCGCGAAAGCCAGGGCTACGACATGGCCGGCCTCTTCGTGGGCTCCGAGGGCACCTTCGGCATCGCCACCAAGATCATCGTGCGCATCCTCAAGCAGCCCCAAGCGGTGAAGACGGTGCTCGCGGTGTTCGACACCGTGGCGCAGGCCTCCGAGGCGGTGTCGGCCGTGATCTCACGGGGCCTCATCCCCGCGGCGATGGAGATGATCGACCAGACCACCATCGAGGCGGTGGAGGACGCTTTCGGCTGCGGCTATCCGCGTGATGCGGCGGCCGCCCTCCTCATAGAGCTCGACGGGCTCCAGTACGGCATGGAGAGCCAGGCCGAGCGCGTGATCGCGGCCTGTCGTGACTGCGGCGCGCGTGACGTGCGCGCGGCGCGCGACGAGGCGGAGCGCCAGCTCCTGTGGAAGGGGCGCAAGAGCGCGTTCGGCGCCTACGGCCGCATCTCGCCCGCCTACATGGTCATGGACGGCGTCATCCCGCGCACGCGGCTCCCCCAGGTGCTCACGCGGGTGAACGAGATCGCGGCGGCGCATGGCCTTCGCGTGGGCAACGTCTTCCACGCGGGTGACGGTAACCTGCATCCGAACATCCTCTACGATCCGCGCATTCCTGGTGAAGAAGCGCGCGTGGTCGAGGCAGGCGGCGAGATCCTCAAGGTCTGCGCCGAGGTCGGCGGGTCCATTTCCGGCGAGCACGGTATCGGGCTCGAGAAGATGGACTACATGCCGCTGATCTTCAGCGAGGCCGATCTCGCCTTCATGCGCCAGCTGCGCGAGGCTTTCAATCCGCGTGGCCTCTGCAATCCGGGCAAGATCTTCCCCTCGCGCAAGGCCTGCGGCGAGGGCGGCATCGCCTACCGCCCGCATCCGCTCGAAGAGAAGGGCCTCGCCCAGCGCTTCTAGCGGGGGCTGGGACGACTCAGGTGCCCGCCCCTCTCGTCGACGCGCTCCGCGGCATCGTCGGTCCCGCCCATCTCCTCACGGGGGCGGACTGCGCGCCCTACGTCCTCGACGGCGGCACTCCCGAGGCGGTGGCGGTGCCCGGAAGCAAGGAGGAAGTGGCAGCGGTGCTGCTTGCCGCGGCCGAGGCGGGCATCTCGGTGGTGCCGTGGGGTGGCGGCACGCGCATGGGCATCGGGGCTCCCCCCGCGCGGCTCGGCGTGGTACTGGTGCTGAAGCGCCTCAACCGTCTCCTCGAGCACGAGCCAGGTGATCTCACGGCCACGGTGGAGGCGGGCATCACGCTCGACGCGCTACAGAGCGAGTTGGGCAAGCGCGGACAGTGGCTCTCGCTCGATCCCGCGCAGCCGGACAAAGCCACGCTGGGCGGCGTGCTCTCGAGCAACGACGCGGGGCCGCGGCGACATCTCTACGGATCGTGCCGTGACCTCCTCATCGGGCTCACCGTGATCACCGCGTCGGGCGCCACCGTCAAGGGCGGCGGCAAGGTGGTGAAGAATGTGGCGGGCTACGACCTGCCCAAGCTCTTCATCGGCGCCTTCGGCACGCTGGGCGTGATCGTCGAGGCCACTGTGAAGCTTCGCCCGCGCCCCGATGCCGATCGGCTCGTTATTGTCCGCTTCGGCCATCTCAAGGAGGCGGGCGCGGCGGCGCGCGCAGTGATGTCCTCCGACCTGCTCCCCTCCGCCCTCGATCTGGTCGACGCGGAGGCGTGCAAGAGCCTCGGCCAGCCCGGCGAGGCGGCGCTCCTCATCGGCGTCGACGGTATCCCCGAGCAGGTCGAGTGGCAGTGCGCGGAGGTGGACCGCCTGCTCCGCCCGCAGGGGCTCGTCGACGCACGGGTGCTCGACGGCGAGGCACGTGACGCCACGTGGCGCGCACGCGGGGGACTCGGCCACGGCGCCTTCCTGGAGACCGCCGCGGTGATGCGGTGGAGCGTGCTCCCCGCCCAGGTCGCCGACGTGATGGAACAGGGCGCGGGAGTCGCCCAGCGCGCCGGTCTCGGCGCCGCGCTCGCCGCCCACGCGGGCGTCGGGGTGGTGGAGGCGGTGCTTGCTGGCGGCGGGCGTGCCGACGCGGCAGCGATTGGCGGCGTGCTGAGCGAGTGGCGAGCTCTCGTGCACGCCACGGGCGGACAGGCCCTCGTCGAGTCCGCGCCGCTCGCCGTAAAGGAGGAGGTGGCCGTGTGGGATGACCCCGGCCCGTCGCTGCGCATCATGCGGCGGATCAAGTCCCAGCTCGACCCCAACGGCCTGCTCAACCCCGGCCGCTTCGTGGGAGGCATCTAGTGGGCGATCGAACCGGATCTCCCCCTAACTGTCCCACCCTCGCCTCATCGCTCGCGGCGAGCGATTCAGCTCGAACGGTCCCAGCCCTCGCCTCATCGCTCGCGGCGAGCGATTCAGCTCGAACGGCGCCCTCTGCTCTTCGAGGGCGAGTGATGCGCGGCCGGGTAAGGGTGCGCCGGCGAGGGCCGAGATGATGAGGGAGTAAGGCTGAGACCATGGTTCACGAGACTCTGACCGCTAGGCCAACCGGCCCGCTCACCCTCCATGGCCACGACGTGGAGGGCGTAAACCGCTGCGTGCACTGCGGCCTCTGCCTCGCCTACTGCCCCACCTTCTCGATCCTCGG
>DATGCY010000707.1:0-5069 GCA_035311385.1 Candidatus Methylomirabilota bacterium | reverse complement strand
CGCCCACTCGAAGGTGAAAGAGCAGCCGAGGAGGAAGGCGACCAGATCGTCGCGCCAGAAGGCCTTGACGTCGGTGACTTCGTCGGCGAGGACGCCGTCCTTGTAGATGCGATAGCGCGGCAGGTCCGTGCGCAGGTCCGCTCCCGGGGCGACGCCCACCGGCTCGGGCGAGCCCGCATCGGTCACCTCGATGAGAGGGCACGGCCGCGGATTGCGTTGGCAGAAGAGCAGGAAGTCGTAGGCATCATCCTTGGGCAGCACGGCCATGTTGGCCTGGACGAAACCCGGTCCGAGGCCGGCCGTGACGCCGCTGAGCTTGCCACTGCGAATATCGGCCCGGATCTCTCTGGGGTGACGCGTGTCGATGGGCACGGTGGCCTCCGCGGTTGACGAGTCTCGCTCCTGCGTGTGGCTTGAGTCTACCGCAGAATCGTGGCCAATTGACCGCCCGTGCGCCGGTTAGGAAGCCGACGGGACCGCGAAGAAGTCGCCGTCGCCGCGCCCATGAAGAAGCCGACCACATCGCCGATCGCGCCGCCAACGAGGGAGGCAAGGATCGTCACGAGCCGATCGTCCCCTCGCGCCAAGCCCGGAAGAAAGAACGATCGACGGGAAAGAGCGGCTCCAGCGCATCGATCTCCGCGAGGTCGATCCAGCGGGCGTCGGCGATCTCTCGGCGGTCCAGCACGAGCGCTCCGGCCACGTACTCCGCGCGCCACCAGTGGAGCGTGTGCGTACCGCTGGACGAGAGGCTTTGCCATAGCCTCGCCACGGCCCGCACCGTGAGCCCGACTTCCTCGCGCACCTCGCGGACGATGGCGGCCTCCTGGCTCTCCCCCGGCTCTATGTTGCCACTGGGCGGCGCCCAGTATCCGGGCTCTGGCACGCCGGCACCGCGCCGGATGAAGAGCACCTGTCGTCCGCGCACGATGACCGCGACCACCGCCTCGCGCGTCAGACCGGACGGCATCGGGGGAACGCGGGCTACTTCAGATGCCCCAGCTTGGGCCAGACATCGGGGTTGCCGAGCACCTGCGGCTTCTCGCCGCGCAGCACGCGCAGCATCTCCGCGGTAACCTGCAGCGCGGTGCCGCGCGTGGTTTCCTCGGTCACCCCGGCGATGTGCGGGCTCACGATCACGTTGTCGAGCTGGAGCAGGCGGCTGTCCGAGGACACCGGCTCCTCCTCGAACACGTCGATGCCCGCCGCGCGGATCTTGCCGGTCTCCAAGGCCACCCGCAGCGCCTCCTCGTCCTGCACCTTGCCCCGCGAGGTGTTGATGAAGATCACACCGGGCTTCATCTGGGCAATGGTGTCGGCGTTGATCATGTGGTGCGTTTCCTTCGTGTGCGGGGTGTGGCACGTGACGACGTCGGCCTGCCGCAGCACGGAGACGAGGTCGGGCATGGCTTCCACGCCGCGATTGCGCAGCTCCTCGGCCGGCACGTACTTGTCGTAGCCAATGACCCGCATGCCGAGAGCGCCTGCCGTCTTGGCCACGCGGCGGCCGATGTTGCCCACACCGATGATGCCGAGAGTCTTGCCGTTCATCTCGAGCAGGCCTTGCCAGCGGTTCTTGCCCCAGTCGGCCAGACGTGTGCGGCGGTCCACCACCACCGCCTGCTTGGCCAGCGCGAGCATGAGCATGATGGCGTGCTCGGCCACCGAGTTGGAGTTGGAGCCGGGAGCGTGGACGACGGGAATGCCGAGCTCGGTAGCCGCGGGCAGGTCGATGGTGTCGAGACCCACTCCGTGTCGGCCCACCACCTTGAGCTGTCTGAGCGCCGACATGAGCGAGCGCGTGCAGAGGGGCTTGGCCCGGAAGAGGATTCCTGAGGCCTCCTGAGCGACCTTGCTCATCCCCGCTTCCGTCTCCTCGCTGGAGACGATCACGCGCGCTTCGCTCTCGAGCTGCTTGATGCCGTCTTGATGGATGGGCCCGGCCACGATGACGAGGGGCTTCATGGGTCTCCTCTCAGAGAGTCAGGATCATCTGAATGACACGGAGGTTCGGGTTCGCGGCGTGCGCGTCTCGCCGTCCCGTGTCGGTGAACCCGATCCGCTCGTAGAGGCGGATGGCGGGCTCGTTGCCTTCGGTGACCTGCAGTTCGAGCTGCTCCAGCGTGCGGGAGCGGGCCCAGTCGATGACCGCACGGAGGAGCGCCTCCCCCGCGCCCCGCCTGCGCCCCTCCGGCTTCACCCACATGCCGCCCACGTGGCCGGTCTCCGGATGCTCCCGGTCGAGGAGCCCGAAGACCAGCCCGAACGAGCGCCCGTCTTCCTCGGCGAGGAGCATGGTCTGACCAGCCGGGGAGGTCACCGATTCCGTGAGACGGATCCAGTGAGCGTCGGGCTGCCCTCGCTTGTCGACGAAGCGGCGGGCGAACGCACGGGGCGATTCGGCGAGCGCGCACAGCCTGAGCTTCCGGAAGAGGGCCCACTCGTCACGCTCGAGCTCCCGGATGCGCACGCCGGGAGAGTGGAAGGAAATGCTCGGCACGGTCAGGTCCCCTCGGAGATCAGGGAAAGCGCTCCCAGTGGCTGAGGATCTGCCACGTGACGGGCGTACGCGGCCGAATGGCAGGAGGCTGCCGGGCCGCCGGGAAGCCCAAGCAGATGAACATCTCGGGACTGAATCCCGTGGGCAGATTGAGCACGACGCTCACGGCTGCCCGGCTGAAGGAGGTCACCACGCCCGCCCCGAGGCCGATCGAGTGCGCGGCGAGCAGCATGGTCTGCGCCGCGGTGCCCACGTCGACGTACAGGCCGCGCGCGGTCGGCGACATGCCGAAGGAGCGGGCGCGCTGACCGTCGATGCAGATGGCGATGACGGCGCGCGGCCGCTGAAACATGCCGGGAGAGACCATGCGGAGGAGCCGCAGGGTCACGGGATCCTGGATGGCCACGAAGCGATGGAGCCGCCGGTTGCCCGCGCTGGGCGCCCAGCGCGCCGACTCCAGGATCTGCTCGACCTGCTCGCGCGGGACGGGGGCGTCGGTGAGCGCGCGCACCATGCGGCGCGTGCGGATGGCCTCCAGCACGGCGTTGCTCATCGGGCGCCGCCGCCGAAGTGGTTGACGAGGTGCTCCCCCACCGCCTCGCACACGGCGTCGAGCTCCGTGCTGTACTTGGCGGGATCGACGGAGCGGAGGGCGGCATCAGGGAGCGCGCGCAGGGGGCCGGTCAGGAGCTGCTGCGTGGCGGGAGAGGCGCGCCCAGTCATGAAGTCGGCGAGGCGGCCCGCGGCGGTGAGCAGGCGCAGCGGACCGTACTCGGCCGCCTCGTCGAGCTGAGTGCGCGCGGCGGTGACGAGAAAGGCCAAGAGCTCGAGCGCCTCGTCCTCGGTGAGCACCATCGTCGATTCCATCTCACGGCACCTCCTTCGTTCGCGACGCGAAGGATAGCGCAGGCGCAAGGCGCCGTCCACGCGGAGCTCGGTGGGTGCGCGCCGGGGCGCGACGAGCCGCCAGACCGAGGACTTCGGCAGTACAGTGAGAGTCGATAGGGCTGGTGAAACGGGAGGCGGCTACTTGATGGCGCCGGCGGTGAGCCCCGAGACATAGTAGTCGAGGAAGAACACGTAGAGCACCACGATGGGCACTGAGCCCAGGATCGCGCCCGCCATCAGCTCGCCCCAGAAGTAGATGTCCCCGCGGATGAGCTCGCTCGTCACCCCCACGCTGGCCGTGATCTGATCGGAGGACGAGGTGAAGGTGAGCGCGTAGATGAACTCGTTCCACGACAGGGTGAAGGCGAAAAGGGCCGCGCACACCAGGCCGGGCACCGCGATGGGAAGAACGATGCGCCACAGCGCCTGGATGCGCGTGGCGCCGTCGACCATCGCGCATTCCTCAACCTCTTTGGGCACGGTGCGGAAGTAGCCCATGAGGAGCCAGGTGCAGAAGGGCACGAGGAAGGTCGGGTAGGTGAGCACGAGGGCCCACTTCGAGTCGCCGAGGCCGAGCCAGTTCACCACCTGGGCCAGCGGCAGAAAGAGGAGAGTGGTGGGCACCAGGTACGTGACGAAGATACCGGTGCCGAAGCTCCCCACCCCGAAGAACTTGAGCCGGGCGAGCGCGTAGGCGGCCACGGTACCGATGAGCAAGGACGCGCCGGTGGCGAGGGCTGTCACGAGGAGGCTGTTCTTGGTCCAGGTGAGGAACTCCGTCTCCCATAAAAGCTTGGCGTAGTGCTCGAGGGTCGGCCCCTGGCGGATGATCAAGGGCACCGCGTGCCGGTCGTAGAGCTCGCGGTCCTGCTTCAGCGAGGTGAGCGTCATGTGATAGAACGGGAACAGCGCGAAGAACAGGAACGGCGCCAGCCCCACGTGGAGCAGCGTCTTGCGGAGGAGCGGACGCCGGGCCACCGCCACTAGAGCATGCTGGGGGAGAGCGAGCCTCGCTCCTCCCCCAGACCCCCCCACGGCTCGAACATCAGGGCATGCTGGGGGAGCGAGCTCCGCTCCTGCCTCAGCCCACACCTCGGCTCGACCATATCAGTAGGCCTGCTTGCGCACGAAGCGCAGCTGCGCCCACACCACGAAGACCAGGATCGGGAAGAGATAGAGCGAGATGGCCGCCCCTTCCCCGATGCGCCCGGTGTCAATGCCCACCACTCGCGAGAGGGTGGCGAACAGATGCGTGGAATTCACCGGCCCCCCCCGCGTGAGCACGTACACGATGTTGAAGTCGCTGAAGGTGAAGATGGTGGAGAAGAGTACGACCACGGCGAGGACCGGCTTCAGGAGCGGCAAGGTGATGTGCCAGAAGCGGGCGTTGGCTCCCGCCCCGTCGGCCTCCGCCGCCTCGTACAGCTCGCGCGGGATGGCCACGAGGGCGGCGAGGATGGTGATGGCGAAGAAGGGCAGGCCGCGCCAGATGTTGACCACGATGACGGCGGCCATCGCGTAGTGCTTCTGCCCGAGCCAGTTGGGACCCGGCGGGTCCATGATCCCGAGCGCGATGCCCGTCCAGTTCACCACGCTGTAGAGCGAGTTGAACATCCACCACCAGCCGAGGGTGCTGAGCGCGGTGGGGATGACCCAGGGCAAGAGGACCACCCCGCGGATC
>DATGCY010000706.1:0-4127 GCA_035311385.1 Candidatus Methylomirabilota bacterium | reverse complement strand
TCCTCGACCTCCCGCGCGGTGGCCCCGGGGTACGGGGTGATCACCTTGGCGTCCTTGATGGTGAACTCCGGGTCCTCCAGGCGCGAGAGCCCCTTGTAGGAGACGATACCGCCGACGACGATGAGGACGACGAAGACGAGGGTCGTGGTCTTGTTGCGGAGCGAGACTGCGGCGGGGTTCACCGGCTCTGCGCCTCGGCGGGCGCGAGGACGCGGACCTTCTCCCCTTCCTGGAGGTGATTGACTCCGGCGGTGACGATCGTATCGCCCCCGGCGAGCCCACTCACGACGATCTGGTCCCCCCGGACGTCGCCGACCGTCACCGCCACGCGGCGCACCGTCTGCGTCTGGGGGTCGACCCTCCAGACATAGCGCTTGCCCGCTTCGGCGAAGACGGCACCGGCGGGGACTGGCCACTCATTGAGCCGCACGCCCTGGAGGTCAGCGGCCTCCACGCGAATCGTCGCCGTCATGCCCGGGAGGATCCGGACGTCCTGGGGCACGGTCGGCATGGTGAGGACCACGGCGAAGGTCCGCGTCCGCGGGTCGGCCTCTCCCTCCGCCTCCGCCAGGGTGACGGGAAAGGTTCGGCCGGGAAGGAAGTCGAACACGACGTTCAGGCTCTTCACGGTCCGGGTACCGAGCTGGGACATGATGTTCTCCGGCACGTCCGCCGCGATCTCGAGGGCGGTCGCGTCGCGCAGCGCCATGATGGGCTGCCTCGCCTGGACCTCCTGGAACGTCTCGGCGATGGTCCGGGCCACGATCCCCGCGAACGGCGCGGTGAGCCGGGTGTCGTCGAGCGCATCCCGCGCCTCGCGCTGCTGAGCTTCCAGACGCCGCACGAGCGCCCGCTGTCCCTCAATGTCCTCGACGCGCGCACCGGTCTGCGCGCGCTTCAGCGAGGTCGCGGCGGCCGCCGTGCTGGCCTGCGCCACCTCCAGCGCGCGCGTTGCGCGATCGTAGACGTCCTTGGTCGTGGCGCCCAGATCGAGGAGGTTGCGCGTGCGCGTAAAGTCGAGCTCCGCTTCCTTCAACCGTGCCTGCTCCACGGCGAGCTGGCTCTCGAGGATCTTGACGTCCTCCGGCCTGTCCCCCGCCTGCATGGCGGCGAGGCGGGCCCGCGCTTCGGCCACTGCGCTCGAGGCCTGCGCGAGCCTCGTCTCGAAGTCACGGGGGTCGAGGCGCGCGAGCAGCTGACCTTGCGTCACCGACTGGTTGGCCTTCACCGGCACCTCGATCACGGTGCCGGACACGCGGAACGCGACGTCCACGCGGCGGCCGCGGGCGGACTGCACGCGCCCCGGAAAGCTGCGCATGCGCCCGCCCTCCGCCTGGCCCAGCGTGATGACCCGAGCCGGCCTCGTCACGGAGACGGTGACGTTCGGGGGCGCGGACGACGGACGAAGCCACCAGAAGACGAGGCCGGCGAGCACGACCAGGCCGATCACGACGGCGACGAGGCGTGGCGCCCCGATCCTCTGCAGCACGCGCGACCTCCCGGGCAAAGGCGAGACGGAACTTCGACTCTACACGTATCGTGCCGCGTTCGAGACAGCGAGCGAGTACACAGTCACAGAATTCCATGGCGCCGTCAAGGCCGGCGGATCCGAGTTTCGCGTTGAAGACCAGCGGTCGATCGTGTACTTTCCCCGCGACACGAAGGGGGGCTCCATGAGCGAGGCAACGGGCGCACCCAAGTCGTTCACGTAGCGGCTACTGGACGGGGTCGAGCGGGTGGGCAACAAGGTGCCGCACCCCGTCGTGATCTTCGTGATCCTCATCGGATTCGTGATCGTGTTGTCGCACCTCCTGTATTTCATGGGGCGCGAACGTCGCCTATCAGGTGCTGAACCCAGACACCCACGAGCTCGCCCGCACCATGAAGAACACCAACGACGTCATCAACGCCATGGTCAAGACGGTCCGGGGGGCTTTCCGGGCTCATCTTCCTCCTGTTCGTCATCAGCCAGTTCCTCGCGTACTTCTACTTCACGAACATGGCCACCGTCATTGCCGTGAAGATGGCCGATGCGCTCCAGAACGCGAACCTCGACGCACTGTGGCTCCTGATTGACTTCGTCTTCGTGGTGGCCGTCCTCGACATCATCATCACGGACGCCATCCCCAAGTGGGCGATCTTCGCCCCCATCTTCGTGCCGCTCCTGATGAAGCTCAACGTGACGCCAGAAGCGGTGCTGGCTGCCTACCGCGTCGGTGACTCCCGATGAATGCCATCACGCCGCTCAACGCGTATTTCGCGCTGATCGTGACGTTCGCGCAGAAGTACCAGAAGGACGCCGGGGTGGGCACCGTGGTGGCGCTCCTGCTGCCCTACGTGGCGATCATCTTCGTGGGGAGGACGATCCTTTTGGCCGCGTGGCACCTCGTCGGACTTCCCTGGGGGCTCGGCTAGCCTGGGTCCGATCCCTTCGGTCCCACCCGGTTACTTCGATTCGCCTCCCAGCGCCCGCTCGAAGTCCGCGCGCGCCGTCCAGAACCCGAGGAGCGCAACCTGATACTGATCGTTGGCGGAGGCCACGGCCGCCTGTGACTGGAGGACGTCCGTCAGCATGGCCGTGCGCTCGGCATAGCGCTTGGTCGTGACCTGGAGCCGCTCGCGCGCCGCCTCGAGCCCGAGCTCCGACACCTGGAGGCGTGACTTCGTCTCCTCGAGCTTGCGATAACGCGCGTTCACCTCGATCGTGATGCGGGACCGCATCTCGGCGGCGGTGGTCTGCGCCTGCTGCATCGCTTTCTCCCGCTCGGCCGCCTCCTGCCGCTTCCGGCCCCAGTCGAACAGCTCCCAGGTCAGCTCGACCCCGGCGATGGTGATGTTCTGAGGGAGCCGGTCGCTCGTGATCGGGTGGAGGTAGCGGAACACGAGGTCGACATCGGGGATGAACTCCGCCTTCTTGATGCGGAGATCGTAGTCGGCGAAGCGCACCTGCAGCTCGGAACGAGTCAGCTCCGGCCGTTGCCGGATGGCCTGCGCCTGTGCTGCCTCGAGGTCGGTCTCGAACCGAGTGGCCTCGGGCACCGGGCTCACGCGGAACGGGACGCTGGGCTCCCGGCCCATGATGTGATTGAGCTGCTCCTTCCGCGTGGCGAGGTCGTTCGACGCGGCGAACGCGTCGGTCTCCGCCTGGGCGAGGCGCGTCTTGACATCCAGGCTGTCCGCCTTGAGCGCCTTCCGCTCGACGAGCTGCGCGTTCACCACGCGGTCGAGCTCTCGCAGCGACCGGACAGCCTCCAGGACAGCTTCGCGCGCGCTCTGCGCCTGCAGGACGAGGTAGTATGCGCGCTTGACATCGTTGACGACCACCTGCTGCTGGGCCCGCAGGTCTTCGCGCGTGATGTCCTGGGCGACCCCGAGCTGATCCACGGTGAGCCCCAGCCGATACTGCCGGGCCAGCGGCTGCACGATGGCCGCCGAAGCGGTGGCCATAAAGTTCTGCGTCGACAGCGTTGTCTGCGTGCTGGGCACCGGTCCGATGCCAGGGAACGTGCCGAAGTCACCCTGAAAGAACGTGAGGTTGAGCGGGGTGAGCGGGTAGTCGCCGCCGGCGCCGACGTTGATGGACGGGAAGCGGCGCGTCTTCGCCGCGCCGATCCGGTCGCCGGCCCGGCCCACCTCGAGCGTCGCCATGCGCACGCCGCGGTTGTCTTTGAGCGCAATAGCAACCGCTTCGTCCAGCGTGAGCAGAGGCTCGCTTCCGGGCTCCGAAAGCACTCCCGGCGACGCAGGCGCTGAAGGCGCCGGTGTCTGCGTGACCTGAATCGTCACAGCCGGCGTTACAGCGCCGAGGGGGGGCGCGGATATCGACATCCCGCGCCCAGGCTCTTCGGCGTCGGCGCCAGACGCCCGAATCAATGCGAGCACCAGGGCGGCCGTCAGGATCCGTGTCGTCATGTGCATCCTCCTCGTGTGCGAGCTGGACGGAGCGGGGGCGAATGTCCCCATCTACACCATCGGCAGGGTTCTCCTCAATCGCGATCTTGGGGGCCGGCACCGGGCGTGAGCTCCCCCCTTGTACTGGGAGCCGAGGAGGACTAGCTTCGGGCCCGGGCCCAACCGGGCAGCGGAGCTGGCCGGGCTCTCCAACGTCCGCGAGACAGAAGGGAGGA
>DATGCY010000705.1:0-15167 GCA_035311385.1 Candidatus Methylomirabilota bacterium | reverse complement strand
GCCTTCGCGGTGCCCGCGGGCGCGGTGCTGGTGGGGGCGCGCCTGCGTCTTCATCGACGCCCTCAGGCAGAGATCCAGAAGGAGATAAAGCAGCGCCTCAAGCACAAGAAGGCGACGCAGCCGCTCGCCCTCGCCTCCGTGGGCTGCGTGTGGAAGAACCCCCCGGGAGAGACGGCGGGGCGGCTCATCGAGAAGGTCGGTCTCAAAGGCAAGCGGCTCAACGGCGCGGAGATCTCGACCAAGCACGCCAACTTCATCGTCAACCGGGGCGGGGCGAATGGCGCCGACATTACCGCCCTCATGGACATGACGCGCGAGCGCGTCCAGTCTCAATTCGGCATCGCCCTCGAGCCCGAGATCCGCGTGATGGGAGACGCATGAGAGGACACACGGGCGTCCTCTCCCCGCGCGGCGTCTCGCACGGCGGGCTGGCCGATCTCGCCGACCCCAGCGTGGCCATGGCCGGCCAGCGCCTCGACCGGCGCCGGCGCCGCCGGCGCCTCCTGCGCGGGATCCGCCGTGTGGCTCTCTGGCTCGGCCTGCCCGTGCTTCTCATCGCCCTGAGCAAGCCCCTCGCCTCTATGGCCGCTCCGCTCCTTGCGAGCTCACGCTTCGCCGTGGATCGCATCGAGGTGGCGGGTCAGAGTCGGCTCTCCGCGGAGGAGGTCATCAAGGCCTCGGGTCTCGCGCCCGGCCAGAGCCTGTGGAGCCTCGACACGCGCCGGGCGGTGGCGGGCGTGGAGTCGCTCCCCCTCGTCCGGCGAGCGGAGCTCGTGCGCGCCTTCCCCAATCGCGTCACGCTCTTCGTAGAGGAGCGCCAGCCCTTCACCTTGGTGAGCGCCGGACATTTCTACTGGGTCGACGAGCACGGCATCGCCCTCGGTCCGGAAACTCGCGCGGTGAGCGTGGAGGCGCCCGTGATTTCTGGCCTGGGGGCAGACGATGTGACGGTGGCGGGGCGCATGCCCTCCGAGCGAGTGGCCACCGGGGTGGCGCTCCTCCGGACGCTCATGCGGGCGCAGAGCCCGCTCCTCCGCGAGATCTCCGAGGTGGACGTGAGCCGACCGGAGGGGCCGGTGCTCTACATGCTGGATGGGGTCGAGGTGCGCATTGGCAACGAGGACTGGGAGGGCCGACTGGGTCGGCTAGGGGGTGTGCTCGCTCAACTCCGCGCCTCGGGACAGAGCGTGACGTCGATCGACCTTCGCTTCCGCGACCAGGTCGTGCTCAAAACCGCGAAGAGGTAGGGGGCGACATGGGCAGAGGGAGGGGACGGCAGCTCATCACCGGCCTCGATGTGGGGACGACCAAGATCTGCTGCATCATCGCGGAGTGGTCGTCCATCGGGACGCTCGACATCGTGGGCGTGGGGACCAGCCCCTCGCGCGGGCTGCGCAAGGGCGTGGTGGTCAACATCGACTCCACGGTGGAGAGCATCAAGCAGGCGGTGGGCGACGCCGAGGAGATGGCGGGCGCGGAGATCGGGGGGGTGCTGGCCGGCGTGGCGGGTGGCCACATACGCGGCGTCAACAGCCGCGGCGTCATCGCCGTCTCCGGCAAGCACCGTGAGGTCAGCCAGGCCGACGTGGACCGTGCCCTCGACGCCGCCCGCGCCATCAATTTGCCTCAGGACCGCGAGATCATCCACGCCTTGCCCCAGACCTACGTGGTCGACGATCAGGATGGGGTGAAGGAGCCCATCGGCATGTCGGGGGTGCGTCTCGAGGTCGAGGTGCACTTGGTCACGGGGGCGACCACGTCGGTGCGCAATGTCGTCCGCAGCGTCAATCGCGCGGGCCTTCAGGTGCAGGACATCGTCCTCGAGCCGTTGGCCTCCGCGGAGGCCGTGCTCTCCGACGAGGAGAAAGAGCTGGGCATCCTCCTCATCGACCTCGGCGGGGGCACCACCGATGTCGCCCTCTTTCGCGACGGCGCGATCTGGCACACGGGCGTGCTGCCCCTGGGCGGCGATCACATCTCGAATGACGTGGCAGTAGGGCTCCGCACCCCCACCGCGGAAGCCGAAGAGCTCAAGAAGCGCCACGGCTGCGCGCTCACCGCGCTCGTCCGCGAAGACGAGGTGATCTCGGTGCCGTCGGTGGGCGGACGTAAGGCGCGCGAGCTGTCGCGCCAGATCCTCTCCGAGATCATCCAGCCGCGGGTGGAGGAGATCTTCACCCTGGTCGCGCGTGAGCTGACCAAGGCCGGACTGGAGGACGCGGCGGCGGCGGGGGTGGTGGTCACGGGCGGCGCGTCCATCCTGCCCGGCGTGCCCGAGCTCGCCGAGCAAGTCTTCGATCTGCCGGTGCGCCGCGGCCTGCCCACGGGCGTCGGTGGACTCTCCGACGTGGTGCGGAGCCCTATCTACTCGACGGGAGTAGGCCTCGCGCTGTACGGGGCGCGGGGGCGTCGGAGCGGCGTGGCCATGGACGAGAGCGGCGGATCAATGGCGCCCGGCGCGCTGCGCAGGCTGCGGGACTGGTTCAGCGAGCTGTTCTAGCGACGACGACAATCACGGACCCGTTCAAGGAGGAACCGATGGTGGAACGAGGGAAGCCGGTGTTCGAGCTCGAAGAGACACGGGACAGCGCCAAGATCAAAGTCATCGGTCTGGGCGGGGGCGGGTCCAACGCCATCAACCGCATGATGGAGGCCCGTTTCACGGGGGTCGAGTTCATCGTGGCGAACACGGACAGCCAGGCGCTCCGTTTCTCACCGGCGCCGCTGAAGATCCAGATCGGCGCGCGGCTGACCCAGGGCCTGGGAGCGGGCGCGGATCCCGAGGTGGGCAAAAACGCCGCCCTCGAGGATCGCGAGCAGATCAAGAAGATGCTCGAAGGCGCCGACATGGTCTTCGTCACCGCGGGTCTGGGGGGCGGCACCGGCACGGGCTCGGCGCCCATCGTGGCCGCCACCGCCAAGGAGCTGGGCATCCTCACGGTGGCCGTGGTGACCAAGCCGTTCGCCTTCGAGGGGCGGCGGCGCGCGCAGCAGGCGGAGCAGGGGCTGACCGAGCTCCGTGGCGTGGTCGACACGTTGATCACCATTCCCAATCAGCGGCTCCTCGCCGTGGTGGATCGCGGCACGCCGCTCGTCGAGGCCTTCAAGGTCGCCGATACCGTCTTGCTCCAGGCGGTGCAGGGCATCTCCGACCTGATTCTCGTGCCCGGCCTCATCAACCTAGACTTCGCCGACGTACGCACGATCATGGCGGGCATGGGCATGGCCCTCATGGGCGCGGGCAGCGGCAAGGGGCAGAACCGCGCCCTCGACGCGGCCCAGAAGGCGGTGGCGAGCCCGCTCCTCGACGAGACCTCCATCGAAGGCGCCCGCGGCATCCTGATAAACTTCACGGGCGGCTCGGACCTGTCGCTCCACGAGGTGGAGGAGGCCGCGCGCATCGTGCAGGAAGCGGCGCACGAGGAGGCGCACATCATTTTCGGGGCGGTGATCGACCCGAGCCTGCAGGACGAGGTGCGCATCACAGTGATCGCCACGGGATTCAGCGAGCGGAAGGAATCGACGCAGCCGTCGGGCAAGGTGGTGGACCTGCCACGGCCCGCGCGGCCCGGCGTGCCTACCACGAAGGACTGGCGTCGTCGCGTGCCCGCCGACATCCGGGCCGAGGGCGAAGCGGAGCCGACGGAAGAGGATCTGGATGTGCCCGCGTTCCTCAGGAGACAGGCCGACTAAATCCGTCCAGCGGAGGGCGCCATGCTGAAAGAGTTCAAAGAGTTCGTCATGCGGGGCAACGTGATGGAGCTGGCGGTCGGCGTGGTGATCGGCGCCGCCTTCGGCAGGGTGGTCGCCTCGTTCGTGGCCGACCTGCTCATGCCCCCCATCGGCCTCCTGCTCGGCAAGACGGACTTCTCGAACCTCTTCATCGCTCTTGGGGGGCAGCAGTTCCCCACCATCGCCGCGGCCAAGGCGGCGGGGGTCCCCACCATCAACTACGGCATCTTCATCCAGACGATTATCGACTTCCTCATCGTGGCCTTCGCCATCTTCCTGGTGATCAAGCAGGTCAACCGGTGGTTCCCGCCGGTCACCCCGCCCGTGACGACGCGGCCGTGCCCCCTCTGCCTGTCCGCCATTCCCTTGGGGGCGACTCGCTGCGCCCACTGCACCGCCGAGGTCAGGCCGGCCTAGGCAGGCGCTCGACGTAGGCGAGGTAGGAACCGAGGCGGAACTTCTTGGCGGTGTTGGCGGAGGACATGTAGCGGACTCGGCCGAGCACGGCGCGCTCGGGCGCCCACGGACGGTCGAAGAGCCCGAAGCACCACAGGATCCCGCTCCAGGAATTCGGATCGCGGCCGTCCAGGGCATACTTGTTGTTGAGGTGCACGAGGGTGCGGTACGCCTCCTCAGGCGTGCGCGACCATTCGATGATCTTCTTGCCCCACAGCATGCGCAGGTAGTTGTGGATGGTGCCCGTCACCGTGAGCTCCCGCTGGGCCGCGTTCCACAGAGGATCGTGAGTGGCGCCCGCTTCCCACTCCTCCGCCGTGTAGACGTAGTCCCGCTCGTCCTCGGCGTGATGCCTGAGCGTCTTGAGAGCCCACGCGGGAAGCGCGCGGTCGAGGCTCGCCGTGTCCCCTCGGCGCGACCAGTGCCACTGATAGCCGAGATCGCGCCAGGTGACGGCCTCGTCGAGGAACGCGTCCACGTCCACGTTCCGCGTGTAGAAGCCGCTCCGTTTGCCGATCATGCGCGGCTCGAGCTTCCTGGGCGTCCAGCGGCCCGTGGTGGCCAGCGTCCGCTCGATCACCTCCTCGATGGAGATGTGGCCGAAGTGGAGATACGGGCTGAGGCCGCTCTGGTGGCCCGCCTCCGGCGGAGCCGGCTCGGATCGCGAGTCGTCGTAACCGGCTAGGCGCCGGCTGAGGAAGTCCGCCAGGTGCTGTTGCCCCGCCACGGAGCCCCCGGGCGTGACGCGTACCGCGGGCACTGACTGGTCGACAGGCAGCCGGCTCAGGAGCGCATCGAGATCGTCGAGATCGGCAATGGGGAAAGGAGCCTCGAGCGTCGAGCGTGCACTCCGGGCCACGCGCGGCACCTCGCGGGCCCGCTGCTCCCAAGCCTCGGCGAACTCGCGATGGATCCGGGGGCGAACGTGGGCGGCGGCGCTGGCTGCCGCGCTTCCGGCTTGGAGCCGGGCAAGGGGCACGAGACAGTTGCCGTCAACCGCGACGACGGGCGTCTCGGTGCGTTTCGCCAACCCCTCGGTCTGCTGGGGGACGACGAAGCACGGGAAGTCGTCGGTGACCACGACGGTGGCGCGCCCGGCGAGCCGGGCCATAAGGCCGCGACCTCCGTGCGGTTCCGTCTCCACGAAAGGCCAGTAGGCGAGTCCAAGTCGGGCGGCGGCGGCGCGGTTGTCGCGCATCCCTTCCAACACGAAGCGATGCAGGCGGGCGCTCGCCCAGGGATAGTCGAGCCGGAGTCCCTCGTAGATCACGAGCGGCTTGCCGCCCTCCTCGGCCTGGCGGAGGGCGAAGTCGAGGGCATGGTTGCGCTCCAGTCGGCGATAGGCCTGCATCCAGTACAGGACGTAGTCGCCCCCCTGACGGTTCCGGCCTCCGCCCGCGTGGCGGGCGCGGATCTCCGCGTAGCGCACGATCTCATCGTATCGCGTGAGACAATGATCGAAGCATGACCGCGCCGCGCTTCAAGGGCGATCCGCCCACGCACTTCGCCTCTCCGCTCCTCGAGGACGCCGGCGTGCCGCATCTCTTCACCACGCGCCACTTCCCCGGCGTCACGGCCTTCCGCGATCCGCATCCGCCGCTCGGTGATCCCGCGCGGCCGCTGCTCGACGCGCACGGTCTCGCTCGGAGCCCGGCGGCTTTTCTCAAGCAGGTGCACGGGGCGACGGTCATCCAGGCGCGTGCAGGCGGGCTCGCCGGCGAGGCTGACGCCATCGTCACCGATATGCCCGGACTCCCCGTCGCGGTGTTCTCCGCCGATTGCGTGCCGCTGCTCCTCTACGACCCCGACGGGCCGCGCCTCGCCGCGGTGCACGCGGGCTGGCGAGGAACGGTGCACGCGGTGGTGCGGGCCGCCGTGCACGCGCTCGTGGAGACGGGAGCCCGGCCCGAGCGCCTACTCGCCGCGGTGGGACCGGCCATCGGGCCGTGCTGCTACGAGGTGGACAAGCCCGTTATCGCCCAGCTCGATCGGGCTTTCCCGGGTCGGTGGGGCGCCTGGGTGAAGTCGGCCGGCCCGGGCAAGTGGATGCTCGATCTCTGGGCCGCCAACGAGGAGCAGCTCCGCGGCGCCGGAGTTCGCGGTGACCGGATCTTCAACCCACGGCTCTGCACGGCGTGCCGCACCGATCTCTTCTTCTCGTATCGCCGCGGCCACCATGGCCGGCTCGTCTCGATCGCCGCGTTACCGGCCATCGCGCCCGAAACGGCCGCGCCACCCCTGGCCTCCATCGAGGCCGCCTCGACGTAGCGCCGCGCGCCTCGCCGCCCGCCCGGCGGGCGAGCCGGCAGCCTGTCGAGCGGCGTGCTAGAATCGGCACGCCGGATCGACAGTGACCCAGAATATTCGCGCAAACCTCGAGGCGGTCCACGAGCGCGTCGTCCGCGCCTGCGAGCGCGCAGGCCGGAAGCCCAACGACGTGCTGCTCATCGCGGTGTCGAAGACGGTGGAGGTGGAGCGCATCCGTCTCGCCGTGGCCGCGGGCGTCCAATCCCTCGGGGAAAATCGCGTCCAGGAGGCCAAGGAGAAGGTCGCCGCGCTCGGGCGTCCGGTGCCCTGGCATCTCATCGGCTCGCTCCAGACCAACAAGGCGCGCGACGCCGTCCAGCTCTTCGACTGGATCCACTCCGTGGACCGCGAAGACCTCGCGCGGGAGCTCGATCGTCGCGCGCATCAGCACGAACGCCGCCTCAAGATCCTGGTGCAAGTAAACATCGGCGAGGAGCCGCAGAAGGGGGGCGTGCATCCCGCAGAGCTCACGCGCCTCCTCGAGGTCATGGCGGGCCTGCCCAATCTCGACGTGCGCGGGCTCATGTGCATTCCACCCGTCGAGGACGCGGCGGACGCCGCGCGCCCGTGGTTCAAGCGGCTCCGTGACCTGCGCGATGCCGCGGGGCTCGAGCATTGCTCCATGGGGATGAGCGGCGACTTCGAGGTTGCCATCGAGGAAGGCGCGACCATGGTCCGCGTGGGCACGGCCATCTTCGGACCGCGCGCCGCGCGGGCCGCCGTCACGGAGGGCGGGGTGTGAGCATCAAAGGCAAGCGCGTCGCCTTCCTCGGCGCGGGCAACATGGGGGAAGCCCTCATCAAGGGATTGACCCACGCGGGGCTGGTGCCCGCGGGGTCCATCACGGCCTCCGATCCCCGGAGCGAGCACCTCGCGGAGATCGCCCGGCGCTACGGCATCCGCGCCGTCGCCGACAACGCCGAGCTCGTGAAGAGCGCCGACGTGATCATCCTCGCCGTGAAGCCCCAGATCATGGGCGCCGTGCTCAAGGAAGTGTCGAGCGCGGTCGACGAGGGCAAGCTCCTCATCTCCATCGCGGCGGGGGTGGCCACGAAGAAGCTCCGCGAGCAGCTCGGCAGGCCGGTCCGACTCATCCGGGTCATGCCCAACACGCCCGCCCTCGTGCTCGAGGGCGTGACGGCCATCGCCCGAGCGGAGGGGCTCGAGCCGGGAGATCTGGAGGCCGCCCAGGAGCTCTTCGCCGCCGTGGGCAAGGTGGTGGTGCTGGAGGAAGGCGCCATGGACGCCGTCACCGGTCTCTCGGGATCGGGCCCGGCCTATGTCGCCATGACCATCGAGGCGCTCGCCGACGGCGGCGTGAAGATGGGACTCGACCGCGCCATTGCCATGACCTTGGCTGCGCAGACCGTGCTGGGCTCGGCCCGCCTGGTGCTGGACACGGGCGTGCATCCCGGCCAGCTCAAGGACATGGTCTCTTCCCCCGGCGGCACCACCATCGCGGGCATCGCCGCTCTCGAAGACGGCGGGCTCCGCCGCGCCTTCATCCAGGCCGTGGAGCGCGCGACGCTGCGCTCGCGGGAGCTCGGGGCCTCCTGAGGGTGCTGCCCGTCAGCGTCGTCAGCTTCCTGCAGGAAGTGCTCAACATCTACATCTGGGTGATCATCGCGGCCGCCCTCATCTCCTGGGTCAACCTGAGCCCGTATCATCCCATTGTGCGCACCCTGCGCCGCCTTACCGAGCCCGTGCTCACGCCAATCCGGCAGATCCTGCCCCCGTGGAGGACCTGGGGCCTCGACTTCTCGCCGATGATCGTCATCCTGCTCATCCAGTGGGCGGTGAAGCCGCTCCTGTGGACGCTCGCGGGCTATTGATGCCGGGCCACATGGCGAGCCGACTGAGCATGGGGCTCTTCGCGCTGAGTCGAGGTGCGGCGGAGCGAGGGCTGAGTCAATCTGGCGAAGTCACGTTGGCCCGGCGTTAGCAGAGGAGATCGCCATGCGTATCACGCCCATGGACATCCGCCAGCAGCAATTCACGGTGAAGATGTTCCGAGGCTTCGATACCCAGGAAGTGGACACCTTCCTGGAGGATCTCGCCTCCGACTATGAGGCCCTCCTCAAGGAGAACTCCCTCCTCAAAGAGCAGCTCCAAACCCTGGAGGAGCGCACGCGGGGCCTCGAGGAGCGCGAGAAGGTGCTGCAGGAGACACTCATGACCACCCAGCGGCTGGTCGAGGAGATGAAGGATCAGGCGCGACGGGAGGCGGGCGTGATCATCCGTGAGTCCGAGGTGCAGGCGGAGCGGATCATCGAGGCCTCGCGCTCCGCGGAAGCGAACCTGCGCGGCGAGATCCTCGCGCTCAAGCGCACGCGCCGTCAGCTCGCGGAGAGGCTCCGCGCCACCCTGGAGATGTACCAGCGCCTGCTCGATCAGGACATCAAGCCCGACCCCGAGGATGACGCGCCGAACCTCTGAGTCCTTGCTGCACGTGCGCGTGCAGCCGAAAGCGCGGGCCAATGCCGTGGTGGGCTGGCGCGGGGAGACGCTGCGGGTATCCGTGACCGCCGCTCCCGAGGACGGCAAGGCCAATCGCGCAGTGATCGTCCTGCTCGCCGATTCACTGGGCATCGCGCCGGGCTCCATCAGCCTGGTGCGCGGGGCCAGCTCGCGCGACAAGTGGTTCCGCCTGCCCGCGGGCACCACCCTCTCGGCATGATCGCGCCCATACGCTGGGACGGAGATCGCCTCCTCCTCCTCGACCAGACGGCCCTGCCCAGCGAGGAACGGACGCGGGAATACACACGCTGGCAAGACGTGGCGGAGGCGATCCGGAGCCTGGTTGTGCGCGGGGCTCCCGCCATCGGCTGCGCGGCGGCCTTCGGGCTCACGCTGGCGGCGCGCCAGAGCAGTGCCAGGGATGCGGATGGCTTCCTGTCCGACCTGGAGGATGCCGCCAAAGGGCTCGCGGCTACGCGGCCGACCGCCGTGAATCTCTTCTGGGCGCTCGACCGCATGCGCACGGTCGCTCGGGCAGAGCGCGGCCTCTCCCTCGCAGATCTGCGTCAGCGCCTGCTCGCCGAGGCCCAGGCGATCCTCGAAGAGGACGTGGCGGGGAATCGCGCGCTCGGGGCCCACGGCGCGTCGCTCGTGCCCGAACACGCGCGCATCCTCACTCACTGCAATGCCGGCGCCCTGGCCACCGCTGGCTACGGCACCGCGGTGGGGGTGATCCGCGCCGCTCACGAGCGCGGGCGAGTGGCTATGGTGTGGGTGGACGAGACGCGGCCCGTGATGCAGGGCTCGCGCCTGACGGCGTGGGAGATGGTCAAGGAAGGCATCCCGCACCGCCTCATCTCCGACGTGGCCGCGGGCTTCGTCATGAAGCGGGGCGAGGTCGACCTGGTGGTGACGGGGGCCGACCGGATCGCTGCGAATGGAGACACCGCGAACAAGATCGGGACGTACTCGGTCGCGGTGCTGGCTCGCCATCACGGCATCCCGTTTTACGTGGCGGCGCCGTTCTCGACCATCGACGCGTCCATTCCCTCGGGAGCCGCCATTCCCATCGAGGAGCGCGACGGCAACGAGGTGCGCCGCACGGGCGGGCGACAGACGGCGCCCGCGGAGACGCCGGTGTACAACCCGGCCTTCGATGTCACGCCCGCCGAGCTCATCGCCGGCATCATCACCGAGCGCGGCGTGTTCCGCTTCCCCTACGACTTCCGGTAGCCTCGTGTCGGGCAACCGACACGTCGAGGCGGCGCGGCGGTATCACGAGGCCACCATGCATTCGCCCGAGTCCGTTCGGACGGGCGGCCACCGTCTCGACTGGGCGATCAAGCCCGAGCCCTTCAAGATCTATCCGGATCTCCCCGTGGTCTCGCTCCCCCGCGATTTCCCCATGCCGGAGCTGGATACGCTGGCGGCCATCTCGACGGCGGCGACGGGCACGGCCGCCCTCGACTTCGAGCGGCTCGCCGCGCTGCTCTTCTTCACCGCGGGAGTGACCAAGCGTTCGAGCTATCCGGGCGGCGGCGTCATGTACTTCCGGGCGGCGCCGTCGACGGGCGCGCTGTACCAGACCGAGGTCTACGTGGTGGCCGGCGCCGTCGACGGCCTCGCCGCCGGGATCTATCACTTCTCGCCGGGGGACTTCGCCCTGCGCCGGCTACGCGAAGGAGATTTTCGCGGCGCTCTCGCCATCGCGGCCGCCGAGGAGGACCTGGCCGAGCGTCCGGCCACCCTCGTCATGACCGCCATCTACTGGCGCAACACCTGGAAGTATCAGGCGCGGGGCTATCGGCATCTCTTCTGGGACTCGGGCTCCATGCTCGCCAATCTCCTCGCCAGCGCGACCGCTCTCGGCCTCGACGCGCGCGCCGTCACGGGCTTCGTGGACCTCGAGGTGAACGGACTCCTCGGCCTCGATGCCGAGAAGGAAGGCGCGCTCCTTCTCGTCCCCGTGGGTGCGGCAGGCAGGAGCGCGCCCGCCTCGCCTGTCGTCGTCGCCATCTCGCCCTCCATCATCCCGCTCTCGTCCTCCGAGGTCGACTACCCGATCCTGCGCGATGCCTACGCCAACTCGTCTCTCGAGACGGAGAGCGAGGTCCAGGCATGGCGGGAGGGTGCCATCCGACGCAGGGAGCGAGAGGGGGTGCCGATCGGATTGCCCGCGCCCCGGCGCAAGGCGGGGCGCGGCCTCGCCGAGACGATCATGGTGCGCGGTTCCACGCGGGAGTTCTCCGGGGCGGCCATCGATGCCGACGATCTCTCCGCCGCCCTCTGGCATGCCTCGCGCGGCTGGCCGGCCGACGTGCCGTCGCGCCTCGTGGATCTCTATGTGAGCGTGCACGCGGTGGAGGGGATCGAGCGGGGGGCATATGCCTACGATCGGGATGCGCATGCGCTCGACCTTGTCCGGCGTGGCGACTTCCGCAGGGAGGCGGCCTTCCTGTGTCTGGAGCAGCCGCTGGGCGGCATGTCGTCCGCCACCGTCTTCTTCCTGGCCGACCTGGGCGCGGTCCTCGAGGCCTTCGGCAATCGTGGCTATCGCGCGGCCAACCTCGAGGCCGGCCTCATCGGCGGGCGGCTCTATCTCGCCGCCTACGCTCAGCGCTTCGGCGCCACGGGACTGACCTTCTACGATCGTGACGTGGTCGACTTCTTCGCGCCGCACGCCGCGGGCAAGGACGCTCTCTTCGTCACGGCGGTCGGGCGCTCGGTCAAGGGCGTAGCGCGGTCTCCGGCACCAATGCAGATCACGCGGAGCTCATGAGCGCCGTCTCGCCCTTTGAAGGCACCGCGCGGCGGGACGAGGACGATCGCGACGTTAGGCGGAGAGCGCGCGCACCTCGACGCGGGCGTCGTAGGCGGACTGGCCGCCGGGGATGCGCGGATCGAGGCCGTCGCTCGCCTCGGGGGTGAGACACGCCTCGCCGCTCGTGAGGGTATTGAGGCCGGGCCAGCCGTCGCGGGCCCACACCACCCCGGGCAGGATGTCCTCCGTCACCCGGGCCACCGCCTCGAAGCGTCCTCGCTCGTTCCACACCTCGACGCGCCCGCCGGCCGAGATGCCGCGCGGGAGCGCGTCCTCCGGATGGATCCAGAGCTCGGCGTGCGGCTCCGCCCGCTCGAGGGTGGGGAGGGCGCGGCCGTTATCGTAGAAGGAGTGGAACGCCGTCAGCACGCGTCCCTGGCGGAACTCGAGGGGAAGGTGAGCGTCGTCGCGAACCGGCCGCGTGTAGCCGGGCAGGACAGGCAGACCCAGAGCCGCCGCACGCTCGGAGTGGAACTCGACTTTTCCGGACGGCGTGGCGAAGCGGCCCTCGCGATAGGGCACGTGATCGAGGCGGCTCCGCTCCGCGATGCCGCCGAGCTCCCGCAGCGTGCCGAGCGTCAGCGTCCCGTCGCGCTGGGGCTCCAGGAGCGCATCCATGTACGCCTCGAGCGACGGCCATGGGAAGAAGTCCTCGATGCAAAGCCGCGCCGCGAGCTCGCGAAGCACGGAGATGAGCGGGCGCGTCTCGCCCAGAGGGTCGAGCGCCCGCTCCATCAGGTAGAGATGCGTGGCGGTCTCCTTGATGCCGAGATCCTCGAGCCAGACCGTTCCCGGGAGCACGAGGTCGGCCACGCGCCGGATGGTGTCGTTCGCGAATACGTCGTAGGCCACGATGAGGCCCACGCGCTCCAGATCCCGCTCGATGGCCGCGGTATCGGCGAATGAGTTCAGCATGTCGGTGCCCGCGGTCAGGAGAACGTCGAGACCGCCGTCCTTGATGAGGCGCGCGATGGAGCCCATGTGGCTCGGCACCCAGGCGCCGGCGGGCCGCCGATTCGCGGCGGAGAGATCGGCGAGATGGTCGCCGGTGGGGAACGATCGATGGCGAGGGCCCAAGCCGCCGCCCGCGATGCCGAGCTGCCCGGTCAGCGCAGGCAAGGTGGCGATGGCGCGACCGGGTTCCCAGCCGCGGCGATGCTTGTACATGCTGGCTCCGCCCACCACGATCATGGCGGGGCGCCGGCCAGCGTACTCGCGGGCGAGCCGGCGAATGTCCGCCGCGGGCAGCCCGGTCTCGGCTTCCGCCCACTCGGGGGTGAAGGACTGCAGGTGCCGGGCATACGCCTCGTAACCGATCGTCTGCCGCGCGACGAAATCCCGATCGACGAGTCCGTCGGCCACGATGACGTGGGCCATGCCAAGGGCGAGCGCGGCGTCGGTGCCGGGGCGAATCAACCACGTCTCGTCGGCGTGGCGCGCGGCCTCGGTGCGCCGCACGTCGATGAGCACCACGCGCGCGCCGCGGCGCCGCGCCTCGACCAGATGCGGCGCGGTGGTGGGCTGGCTCGCGAGATTCGCGCCCCACAGGAGGACGAGGCGCGAGTGCGTCGCCATGTCTTCCTTGGTGTTGGCCTCGATGACCCCCGTGATGCCGAGCCCGTAGGCGCCCATGGCCCAGCACACGATGGCGGGATTCCAGACCTGCATGCCGCCGAGGTGCCCGAAGCGCATGATGAGCGGACGATTGATACCCGTGACGTGCGCGCCGTGGCCGAACCAGAAGCCAACCCGCTCCCGGTTCGTGGCCTCGATCGCGTGCACGATGCGATCGAGCGCCTCGCCCCAGCTCACCGTGCGCCAGCGATCCTCGCCGCGTCGGCCGTCCCGCACGAGGGGCTGGGTGAGGCGGCGGCCGTTGTGCGGGATCTCCACGGCGGCCCGGCCGCGGATGCAGAGAAAGCCACGGCTGTCGGGATTCTCGGGATCGCCCGTGACGGTGAGCACGCGCCCCTCCGCCGACACATCGACGAGCATGCCGCAGAACGTCGGATGGCAATTCATGGGGCACATCGTGCGCACGGTGCGACTGGTCATGGGCGAGATCATACCTCTCCGTTGCTTCGAGCGCAGCGCTTCTGCTAGTGTGAAACGGAAACGCGCACACATCATGAAGGAGGAGAAGCGCATGAAGAAGTACCAGCTGATGGCGCCGGGCCCCACGCCCGTGCCACCCAATGTCCTGCTCGCCATGGCCCGTCCGATCATCCATCACCGCGCCGCGGAGTACGACGCGCTCTTTCGTGAGGTGCGCGAGGATCTCAAGCGCCTCGTCCAGACCGAGCAGGACGTGCTGACCCCCGCGTGCACGGGCACCGGCGCCATGGAAGCGGCGGTGGCGAACACGCTGTCTGCCGGCGACCGGGTCATCGTGGTCAACGCCGGCGCGTTCGCCCAGCGCTGGCTCGCCATCGCCAAGGCCTTCGGCCTCGCCGTCGTCGAGCTGGAGGCCCCGCACGGCGAGACCGTCCCGCCCGATCGCCTCGCCCAGGCGCTCCGCGAGCACGCAGACGTCAAGGCGGTGCTCGTCCAGCACAGCGAGTCGTCGACGGGCGTGCTCCACGACGTGCGTGGGTACGCGCAGGTGACCCGCGGCAGCGACGCCATCCTCATCGTGGACGCCGTCTCGAGTCTCGGCATCGCCGAGCTGCCCATGGACGCCTGGGGAATCGACGTCGTGGTCTCCGCCTCCCAGAAGGGCCTCATGCTGCCCCCGGGCCTGGGCCTGCTCGCCCTCAGCGAGAAGGCGTGGGCGGCCGCCAAGCGGTCGAAGCTCCCCAAGTTCTATCTCGATCTCAGCGAGGAGCGGAAGTACACCGCGCGGAACGAGGCGCGCTTCACTCCGGCGGTGTCGATCATGGTCGGGCTACGCGAAGTGCTGCGCATGATCGCCGAGGAAGGCCTGCCCAATGTTGTCCGCCGTCACGATCGCCTCTCGCGCGCCGCCCGCGCGGGAGCGGAGGCTCTCGGCCTCACGCTGTTCCCGAAGACGACGCCGAGCCCCGCGCTCACTGCCGTGCAGGTGCCTTCGGGGGTAGATGCGGATCGGGTGGTGGAAGGGTTCGCCCGCTCGCACAACATCACCATCGACGGGGGCCGCGGGCCGACCAAGGGCAAGATCATCCGCATCGGCCACATGGGCTACGTCGGAGACTTCGACGTCACCACCGGCCTGGCCGCCCTCGAGCAGGTCCTCCACGACCTGGGCCATCCCGTGGATTTCGGCGCGTCGCTCCGGGCCGCCCAGAAGGTGTTCGCCGAGCGGGGGTAGTCGGAGTAGGATAGCGGCTTGGCCATGTCGCTACGAGTCTTGCTCCTTCGGCACGCCGAGACGGCCTGGAACCGGGAACGCCGGTACCAAGGCTGGACGGACACT
>DATGCY010000704.1:0-2193 GCA_035311385.1 Candidatus Methylomirabilota bacterium | reverse complement strand
CGGAACAATTTGCGGTTCCTGGGGGTGATTGCTGCGTTGCTCGTCATGATCCTGGGTCCTTGGAGAGCCCAGGCACAGCCGTCTAGGTCGGATATGCAAGTTTCTCCATCTCCGAGCAATACTTCCGTCGAGGGTACGGTGAAGAAGATCAATCCGGCAGCAAGAACGATCGAGGTTTCCACGGGAGGACACTGGGAGAAAACGCTCGAGTTGACCACCGGCACCGAGATCCGCGACGAGGGACGGGCGGCGACGCTGGACGACATCCAAGAGGGCGTGAAGGTGAAGGCTTCCTACGAGACTCTGCTAGGCAAAAGCTTCGCCACTCGCATCGACCTGATACCGACGCCCCCGCCCAGGGACTTCCCAGAATCGACGGAGCAGCCGCGGCTGCGATAAGCAAGGTATGAAAATCCGCCACCGGAAGAATTGTTCGGGAGTTTCTGCACGATAGGAAGTTTGTCCTCGCTCATTGGTCCGGGATCGCCAGGTTCGAGAATCCGCTGGGGCGTCGAGGTTTCCTTGACGTGCCGTGTCGGCCGGGCTATCCAGAAGAGTCATGAGCGAGCTCGCATCCCTCCCGTCATCGGCCTTGCCGTCTGGCGTCCGGTCGCGATTCGTCGAGGACGTCAACGGCCTCCGCGTGCACATCCTGGAAGCCGGCTTCGAGGCCGTGGGCCGACCACTGGTGCTGCTGCTGCACGGCTTCCCCGAGCTCGCCTACAGCTGGAGAAAGGTGATGCGGCCGCTCGCTGCCGCGGGCCTGCATGTCGTCGCCCCCGATCAACGCGGCTACGGACGAACCACCGGATGGGACGCGAGCTACGACGGCGACCTCGCGCCCTTCCGCACCCTCAACCTGGTGCGGGATGCCCTGGCGCTGACCTCCGCGCTCGGTCACCGATCCGCGCGGGGTGTCTTCGGCCACGATGCGGATTCCACCGTGGCGGCCTGGTGCTCGTTGATCCGGCCCGATGTTTTCCGTTCCGTGGCGATGATGAGCGCGCCCTTCGGTGGGCCGCGCGCGCTGCCTTTCCACACGGACCGCCGAGCCGAGGCCAGGCCACCCGCGGGAAGCATTCACGACGACCTCGCCGCGCTCCCGCGCCCGCGCAAGCACTATCAGTGGTACTACTCGAGCCGCGAGGCCAACGACAACATGTGGAAGTGCCCGCAGGGCATCCACGCCTTCCTGCGCGCCTACTACCACTATAAGAGCGCAGACTGGAAGCAGAACCTGCCGCATCCCCTCGAGGCCTGGACGGCGAGCGAGCTCGCGAAGATGCCGACGTACTACATCATGGACCTCCACGATGGCATGGCCGAGACGGTGGCCAAGAAGATGCCCTCGGCATCCGAGATCACCCGCAACGAGTGGCTTCCCGATGCTGAGCTCGCGGTGTACGCGGAGGAGTATTGGCGCAACGGCTTCCAGGGTGGGCTGCAGTGGTATCGGTGCTCGACGAGTGGGCGCAACGCCGCCGACCTCCAGGTCTTCTCCGGCCGCACCATCGACGTGCCGTCGTGCTTCATCGCGGGGAAGAGCGACTGGGGCATCTATCAGCGCCCGGGCGCCGACATGATCGCGATGCAGAAGCAAGCGGTGACGGACATGCGGGGCTGTCATCTCGTGGATGGCGCCGGGCACTGGGTGCAGCAGGAGCGGCCGGACGAAGTGAGCGCGCTCCTCCTCGACTTCCTGAACCAGCAGACCTCGTAAGGGCGAGGCGGGTCGGGACCCGTCGGGGGGGGCGGGGGAGCGCTCCAGCTGCGTCACCCGCTCGCCTGAATCGCCGCCCTGCGGGCTGCGCACAGGACGAGGGGGTCCCACTCCGCCGGAGCGCTCCCCCGCCCCCGCCGCCACCCGCCCCGGTCGCACGCACGGCACTCGAAAGTAGTTCGGGCTAGAGCAGCGCGCGAATTTCCTCGGAGGCGGCGGTGAGCCGCTGGGCGAGGAGCTTGACCACGAAGCTGTGGAACTCGATGACGACCGCGGGATCCACGCGCTCGAGCCGGGCGAAGCGCTCCGCGCTCAGGCGATAGGCACGGCATGGTGTCTCCGTCACCACGTCGGCCGAGCGGGGCTGGCCGGAGTAGAGAGCCATCTCGCCCACCATGCTCCCGGGACCCAGCGTGCGCAGCCGCCTCCGCTTGCCGTCCTCGAGGTGCACCATGACCGAGACCTCGCCGCGC
>DATGCY010000703.1:0-4282 GCA_035311385.1 Candidatus Methylomirabilota bacterium | reverse complement strand
GCCGTTGTCAAGGCGCTGATGGTAGGGCACGTGGGTGTAGGGGGCGTGGATACGCACGATCTGGCCGAGGAGCTCGGGCAGGGGGCGCCCGGCCCGGACCAGGTCGTAATAGATCTGACTGGCGCCCTGCTGGTCGCGCTCGAGGATCTTCTCTTCCAATTGGGCGTAGACCGCCGGGCTCTCGGGCCGGGCGGCTCGGTCGACGGAGATGGCCATGGGAAACCCCCTCTATGGGGTGGGCAGCGCCGCTATCCACTCCTTGGTGCCGAGACTCTGTCATGGCCGTCACGCCGTGTCAAACGGGCGGTCGCACTCAGCGATGATGAATGATGATGATTCGCTTGTTATTGGGCGCTTCGCGGTCGATGTCGGCGTCCGCCCATGAGATCACCGCCCGGAAGCTTGTGGGCCGATCACCCTGCTGCACCACGAGGTAGACGAGGTCGGAGTTCAGCGCATTGGCGCTGAAGGCCACCACCGCCCCCACACCCTGGCCGAGGTCGAGACCAGGGGCGATCCACTTGTTCCAGACGTTGCCCCGGTCTTCGGAGAACGCGATGAGGGGCTGAGGAACCTGAATGACGGGAAGCCGCGACTGGCCGGTATAGGCATAGGGCAGATACTGGCGCACGGGGATCCCGTCGCTCTCGAGGGTCATGCGCTGGACAGCCTGCGGCTTGTAGCTGCCCGTGGCCTTGATCAACCAGATGCTGCGCTCGCCCGGCTTGCCATCCCAGCGGGCCTCGTCCCAGCGTCCGACGTCGACGCCGCCACGGATGATATCGGCGCGGACCCCCACTCCCGACCACGCACGGGCGATGCTTGGCGGCACGCTGGTGAGTGGCCGCCCCACCGGCATGTCTCCCCAGCCGATCTCGCCATTGCTGATCGCCGTCTCAATACGCTGGAGCCCGGGGCCGGTCGCGCCGTAGTTCAGCTCGCTGACGCTCACGAAGGAGGTGAAGGAGGTGTCGTAGATGCTGGCCACGAAGAGCCGATATTCCACGGCCTGAGCCGTCCCGGCCAGCAATACCAGCCCCATCGAGACGATGCCGATGCCGGCGAGCCGAAGCGGAAAGCGCATGGCGGCTGTACCTCCGGTGGTGCGTGTGGTTCCGGTTCGTATCGTAGCGCCGTCCAGGCATCCGCGATAGCGGGCCGGCGGCCCCCGGTTCGTGAACCGTGGCGCGGGCATGGGGGTTCCCACGCTCCTTGACCCGCCCGGCGCGGGCCGACTAAGCTTTCGAGGTTGAGGTCAGACCCGATGAAATGTTCCCGGTGCCACCAGGACAATCCCGCAGGCTCGCGATTCTGCGGCGAGTGTGCTACGCCGCTCGCCACCCTCTGCCCGAAGTGCGGTGCGTCGAATCCGCCGGAGAATCGCTTCTGCGGGCAGTGTGCGAACGCGCTCGGGGGACCGGCCGCGGTGGCGCTTTCCGCCCCCCCGGCGCGCCCGCCGCGGCATCTGGCGGAGAAGATCCTCACCTCGCCCGCGGCGCAGGCCGGGGAACGGAAGACGGTCACCGTGCTCTTCGCGGACCTCAAGAGCTCCATGGAGCTCCTCCTCGACCGGGATCCGGAGGAAGCGCGCTCGCTCCTCGACCCCGTGCTCGAGCTGATGATGGAGGCGGTGCACCAGTTCGAGGGTACGGTGAACCAGGTCATGGGCGACGGGATCATGGCCCTCTTCGGCGCTCCCCTCGCCCACGAGGACCACGCGGTGCGCGCCTGCTACGCGGCCCTTCGCATACAAGAGCGGGTGGCGCGCTACGCCGACGAGCTGCGTCGCCGGCATGGGGCGGACGTACAGATCCGTGTGGGTATCAATTCCGGGGAAGTGGTGGTCCGCTCCATCGGGACCGATCTCCATATGGATTACTCCGCGGTGGGCCACACCACCCACCTCGCCGGGCGCATGCAGCAGCTCGCGCGCCCGGGCGCCACGCTGCTGACCGAGGCGACTCTGGCCAGCGCCGAGGGCTACGTCGAGGTGAAGGCGCTGGGACCGACGCCGGTGCGCGGCCTCGCCGAGCCGGTGCCCGTGTACGAGATGGTGCGCGCGGGCTCGGCCCGCACGCGGCTCCACGCCTCGATGGCCCGCGGGCTGACGCGCTTCGTGGGGCGCGACGCGGAGCTCGAGCAGCTCCGCCGCGCCCTCGAGGAGGCGCGGGCGGGCCGCGGCCAGATCGTGGCGGTGGTGGGCGAACCCGGGGTAGGGAAGTCGCGGCTCTTCTACGAGTTCATCCGTTCCCATCGCACGGCAGGCTGGCTCGTCCTCGAGGCGAGCTCGGCTTCCTACGGCAAGACCACGCCCTATCTCCCGCTCCTGAGCCTCCTCCGGAGCTACTTCAAGCTCTCCGACGGCGACGACACCCGCGACATCCGCGCCAAGGTCACGGGGGGTGTGCTCACCCTCGACGAGGGCATGAAGGACAGTATTCCGCCTCTTCTCTGGCTCCTCGACGGCCTCCCCGACGATCATCCCTTTGCGACGGTCGAGGTCGCCCGTCGCCGCGAGCAGGCGGTAGAAGCCGTGCGCCTCCTCCTCCTCGGCGAGAGCCAGCATCAGCCTCTCCTCCTCGTCTTCGAAGATCTTCACTGGATCGATGCAGAGACCCAGTCGCTCCTGGACGCCCTCGTGGAGAGCATTCCCACCGTGCGCACCCTCCTCGCCGTGAACTATCGGCCGGAGTACCAGCACGCGTGGGGCAGCAAGACGTACTATCGCCAGCTTCGCATCGACGCCCTGCCCCCGGAATCCGCAGAGGCACTCCTCGAGCCCATGCTCGGCCGTCATCCCGAGCTGCGGCCACTCCAGCGCATGCTCATCGAGCGGACGGAGGGCAATCCGCTCTTCCTCGAGGAGAGCGTGCGGGCCCTCGTGGAGACAGAGGTGCTGGTGGGGCAGCCCGGGGCGTATCGGCTCGGCAAGGATCCCATCGCCATCCAGGTCCCCCCCACCGTGCAGGCCATCCTGGCCGCCCGCATCGATCGCCTCGCCCCCGAAGACAAGCAGCTCCTCCAGACCGCGTCCGTGATCGGCAAGGACGTGCCGTGGGTGCTCCTGGTGGAGACGTCGGAGCAGACGGAGGAGCAAATCCGGCGCGGCCTGAGCCGCCTGCAGGCCGCCGAGCTTCTCTACGAGGCGCGGCTCTTCCCCGCGCCCGAGTACACCTTCAAGCACGCCCTTACCCACGAGGTCGCCTATGGCGGCATCCTGCAGGATCGGCGGCGCTCCATCCACGCTCGCATCCTGCAGGTGATGGAGCGTGTGCACGCCGACCGGCTCTCCGAGCATGTGGATCGCCTCGCCCACCACGCCTTCCGCGGCGAGGTGTGGAGCAAGGCGCTGCACTACCTCCGCCGCCTCGGCACGACGAACTCACGGCCGAGCATCGACTCCCTGATCGGAGGGCCGGAGAGCGCGGGCTATCTATGGATACACGGCGAGCACGAGCATGCCCTCACGGTGGCCCTCCGCGATCGCGCGGTGGCGGCGAGCTTCGGGAGCTTCCGCGACACCGTGCGAGCGAACTACCGACTCGGTCAGATCTACTACTCCCTCGGCGACTACACGAGCGCGACGGACGCGCTCCAGCGGATCGTGGCGCTACTCGAGGGCGATCTCCGCCGTGAGTTCTTCGGGCTTGCCGGACTGCCCGCCGTCATGTCCGGGGCGTGGCTCGCCCTCTGTCTGGGCGAGCTTGGACGTTTCGAGGAGGCGGCCGCGCAGGCGGAGACCGCGGCGGCCCTGGCCCGCGAGGTGGATCATCCCTTCACCGTGGTGGTTGCCCACGTCGGCACGGGCATGCTCGAGCTCCTGCGCGGGGAGTACGCGAAAGTCGTGGAGCCCCTCGAGCAGGCCCTCGTCATCACCAGGCTCTCCGACATCCCGCTGCTCTTCCCGGTGGTAGCGGCTCCTCTCGGCCTCGCCTATGCCTTCCAGGGCCGGCACCCAGAGGCCGTCCGACTCCTCGAAGAGGCCATCGAGCGGACGGAGGCCATGCAGCTTGGAGCGAACAACGCGCTTCGCCTCGTGTGGCTCGGACGCGTGCACATACTGGCGGGGAATGCCGACGTGGCGCGGCGCCTCGGCCTGCGCGCCCTCGAGATGGCGCGGCGCCGGCGGGAGCGGGGCCACGAGGCCTATGCGCTGCAGCTCCTCGGCGAGGTGACGCGGCAGGCGCCCTATCAGGACGACGAGCAGGCGGCGGAGTACACGCGCGCGGCCGTGGCCCTCGCGGAGAGCCTCAGCATGCGAACCCTCGCCGCCGCCCTGGCC
>DATGCY010000702.1:0-2435 GCA_035311385.1 Candidatus Methylomirabilota bacterium | reverse complement strand
CCGTGGAGGCGACCCGGCAGTGGCCACGGAACGCGAGATCGCCGGGCTGCCCATCCGCGTCGCGGCGCTCGACATCCACACCATCGGGGCCGGGGGTGGCAGTATTGCCTCGCGCGACTCCGGAGGCGCTCTGCAGGTAGGACCGCGGAGCGCGGGCGCTGATCCCGGGCCGGCTTGTTATGGCCACGGCGGGATGGAGGCGACGGTCACGGATGCCAACCTAGTGCTCGGTCGCCTCTCCCCGCGCGGGCTGCTCGACGGACGAGTGCCGCTGGACAGCGATGCGGCTCGGGAGGCGGTATCGCGCCTGGGTCACGAACTCGGACTGTCCCTGGAGGAGACGGCACGCGGGGTGATCAAGGTCGTCAACGCCAACATGGCGAGAGCGCTCCGGCTGGTGACGATTCAGCGCGGTGTCGACCCGAACGATCTCGCCCTCGTGGCCTTCGGGGGTGCGGGCCCGCTGCACGCGCCCGCCCTCGCCCGAGAGCTGGCCATCCCGCGCATCGTGGTCCCTCCAAATCCCGGGATCCTCTGTGCCGTCGGCCTGCTGGTGGAGGATCTCCGTTCAGATGAGGTCCGGACGTGGCTCGGGCCACTGGAGCCGGACGCGCTCCCGACGCTCGAGAAGCACTTCCTCGACCTCGAGGCTCGTGCGTGCGAGTGGCTCGACCGCGAGCGTGTGGGGCCCGAACGTCGGCGCCTGTCGCGCTGCCTCGACCTCAGATACGAGGGCCAGAACTACGAACTGGTGGTCGATGTACCAGACGAGGTCTGGACGGAGGGAGCGGTCGAACGTCTCCGGCAAGCCTTCCTTCGTGCGCACGAGGACGCGTACGGCTTCAGCGCCAGCGGGGAGCCCATCCAGATCGTCAACCTTCGACTGACCGCGCGGGGTACCCCGGATCTTCCGCGTCTGGCCTCGCTGCCCGCGGGCGGCCGCGATGCCCAGGCGGCGGTGAAAGGATCTCGCGCCGTAGACTTCGACGATGCGGGAGGACGGGTGGAATGTCACGTGTACGAGCGTGCCCGGCTGCTCGCCGGCAACGAGGTCGTCGGGCCGGGGGTGATCGAACAATTCGATAGCACAACACTGGTCGAGCCGGGCCAGCGGGCAGTGGTCGACGGTCACGGATTCCTCATGATGGAGGCCGCGTGATGGATCGCATCACTCTCGAAGTCCTGGGTTCCGCCCTCGTGGCCATCGCCGAAGAGATGGGTGTTGCGCTGATTCGCTCGTCCTATTCGAGCAACATCAAGGAGCGCTGGGACTGCTCGACGGCGATCTTCGATCGGGAGGGCGAGGTGATTGCCCAAGCTGAGCATATTCCGTTGCACTTGGGCTCTCTCCTCGGGGTGGTGCGCGAGGTACTCCGGCGGTACCCGAGCGAAGCGCTCAAGCCGGGCGACGTGTTCGCGGCGAACGATCCCTACACGGGGGGCGGAACGCATCTGCCGGACATCACCGTGGTGGCGCCCGTCTTCGTGGAGGGAAGGCTGTTCGGGTTCGTTGCGAACATCGCGCATCACGCGGACCGCACGGGCGCGGTGATCCGTTCCATCTTCGACGAGGGCCTGCGCATCACGCCCATCCGCATCGTGGAAGCCCACCAGGTTCGTGAGGACGTCATGGAGCTGCTGCTGGCAAATTTCGCCCTGCCCACGCAGCGGCAGGGCGATTTTCGGGCCCAGATCGCGGCGAATCGTCTGGGGGAGCGCCGTGTGCTCGAGCTGTGCCAGCGTTACGGCGCGGAGACGGTGGCGCGGGCGGCCGCCGAGTACCTCCAGTACGCGGAGCGTAAGATCCGGGCGGCGATCCGCGGCATCCCGGATGGCGTGTACCGGTACACGGACTATATGGACGGGGACGGGATCCAGCCCGGAACGATTCCGATTGCCGTGGCGATGACGGTGGCGGGTGATCGAGTGCGCCTCGATTTCTCGGGGACCGGACCTCAGGTATCGGGCGACATCAACGTCGTATGGCTCGCCCTCCTCGCCACCGCCTACTACGCCCTCAAGGCGGTTCTGGATCCCACCATTCCGGCGAATGGCGGGTTCTATCGCGCCATCGAGGTCGAGGCTCCGGAGGGCTCCATCGTGAACGCTCGCCCGCCCGCGGCCGTCGGCTGGCGTTCGCAGACCTGCCAGCGGATCGCCGACGTGATCTTCGGAGCCCTTGCCGCCGCGGTGCCGGAGCGTGTCCCGGCGGCGGGCAACGGGGCGAACACCGCGTGGACCTTCGCCGGAACCGACCCGAAGACCGGGCGCTACTACGTGTACCTGGAAACGATCTGCGGTGGAGGGGGTGCCCTGCCGGATGCCGACGGGCTCGATGCCATCCAGGTCCACACCACCAATACCTCGAATCTTCCCGTGGAATGCCTGGAGAGCGAGTATCCGCTGCTCGTCGAGGAGACCTCACTCGTCGAGGG
>DATGCY010000701.1:0-3501 GCA_035311385.1 Candidatus Methylomirabilota bacterium | reverse complement strand
TCGGGCGCCACTAGCCGATACTGGTCGAGACGAAACCCGACTAGACAGGAGGCGGTGACATGGCGGTCTTCAGCTACCAGGGACGTGGATCCACCGGAGTGATGACGGGGGAAATCGAGGCGGCCGATCGCACCTCCGCGGTCGGCGAGCTTCGTCGGCGTGCCATCCTCGTCACCAAGATCAATGAGAAGGCAGGCGGTAAGAGCCCGGCCAAGGCGGGCGGCAAGGTCAAGGACCGGGAGATGGCCATCTTCACCCGCCAGTTCTCCACCATGATCGATGCCGGCCTGCCTCTCGTGCAGTGCCTCACCATCCTATCGGAGCAGAGCGAGTCCAAGAACCTCCGCGAGGTGACGGGCCGGGTCGCGCGCTCCGTGGAGCAAGGCTCGACCCTCGCCGACGCCCTGCGCCGCCACCCCCGCACCTTCGACGACCTCTTCACCAACCTCGTCGAGGTGGGAGAGACGGGCGGTATCCTCGACACCGTCTTCCAGCGCCTCGCCGCCTACATCGAGAAGGCGGCCGCCCTCAAGCGGAAGGTCAAATCGGCCATGATCTATCCCGCCAGCATCATCGGCGTGGCCTTTTTGGTCGTCGTGTTCATGCTGACCTTCGTCATCCCGACCTTCACCAAGATGTTCCGGGACCTCGGGGCGGATCTTCCCCTCCCCACCCAGGTCGTGGTGTGGCTCTCCGACTTCGTACGCAGCTACATCCTGCTCATCGTGGCGGGCGTGATCGGCTGCATGTTCGCTATCCGGGCCTACTACCGAACTGAAAAGGGCCGCTCCACCATCGACGCCCTCATGCTCAAGCTGCCTGTCATCGGGACGCTGATCCGCAAGGTGTCGGTGGCGCGCTTTACGCGGACCCTTGGCACCCTGGTGTCCTCGGGCGTGCCCATCCTGGAAGGCCTCCGCATCACCGCGCGCACGTCGGGCAATCGCGTGGTGGAGAAGGCGGTCATGCAGTGCCGCGCCGCCGTCACCGCGGGCAAGACCCTCGCCGAGCCCCTCAAGGCCTCCGGGGTGTTCCCCCCTATGGTCATCCAGATGATCTCGGTGGGTGAGCAGACGGGCGCCCTCGACGCCATGCTGTCGAAGATCGCCGACTTCTACGACGACGAGGTGGACACGGCGGTGGGCGCGCTCACCGCGCTCCTCGAGCCCATCATGATCGTGGTCCTCGGCGTGATCATCGGCGGCCTCGTCGTCGCCATGTACCTGCCGATCTTCAAGCTGGTCACCCTGGTCAAATAGCGACAGCAGTGGAAGACCGGCAGCTCCTACGGACGACCCTGCGCGGGCTCGGCTGGGCGCGGCTCATCGCGGCCAGCCTCGTGCTGGTGGCGGGCGTCCTCCTCCGCTTCGCCGACGCCTTTTCCGCGGACTTTCTGCCCTTCGTGGTCACCGTCGCCACGGCGGGCTTCGTGGCCTGCCTGCTCCTCCTCGGCACCACCCGCAGCTCCGAGCTCCGCGGCTTCGCGTGGATGCAGATCTGCCTCGACGTCGCTCTCGTCACCGCCATTATCGCGGCGAGCGGCGGCCCGCGCTCCGTGTTCACCTTCCTCTACATCCTCACCGTGCTGGAGGGCAGCTTTCTCCACGCCCGGCCCGGCGGCTTGGTGGCCGCGGGTCTCGCCGCTCTCCTCTACAGCAATGTGGTGCTCGGCCGACATGTCCTCGCCCTCCTGCACCTAAGCGATCCCATCGACTGGACCACCCTCGACGGGCTTACCGTTCTCCTCAACGCCGGCGTGCTTTTCGCCATCGCCATGCTCGCGGGCTCGCTCGCCGACCGCTACCATCTCGCCCAGCGCAGCCTGGAGAGCCAGCGCAAGGACTTCTCGGACCTCCAGGCCTTTCGGGACTTGATCTTCCAGTCCGTCGGCTCGGGTCTCATCGCCGTCAATCCGGAGGGGCGGGTGACCGCCTTCAACCGCACGGCGGAAGCCATCACGGGGGTCCCGGAGCGGGACGCCCTCGGCCAGACCTGGGAGGCCCTCTTCGGGAGCGGGGTGGATCTCGAGGAGGTGCGCCTCGCCGTGGCCAGTCCCGCCGGAACCTCTCCGCGCTACGAGATCCGCCTCAAACGGCGAGACGGCCGCGAGGTGCCCCTCGGCGTCTCCTTCCGCTCGCTGCACTCCGGCGAAGGCGAGGCGGTGGGCCTCATCGGCGTCTGCCAGGACCTCTCGTCGATCAAGCGCATGGAGGAGCGCGTGCGGCAGGCCGACCGCCTGGCCACCATCGGGCGTCTCGCCGCCAACATCGCCCACGAAATCCGCAATCCTCTCGCCTCGCTCTCCGGCGCCATCGAGGCCCTGGTGCGCGAACTGCCGCCCGACACCGGTCGCGAGCGACTCGTGGAGATCGTGCTGCGCGAGTCCGATCGGCTCAACCAAATCATCCGCGACTTCCTGGAATACGCGCGCCCCGCTCCCGTCTCGCCTCACGCCATCAATCTTTCCGACCTCCTGGAAGAGGTCGTGCTCCTCCTCGAGCATCGTGCGTTGCCCGCCGAGCTCAAGGTGGTGCGGGAGTTCGGCGAGCGGCTGCCTGCGCGTGTCGATCCCCAGCAGCTCCGGCAGGCCGTGTGGAATCTCTGCATCAATGCCGTGCAGGCCATGTCGGAAGGGGGCGAGCTTCGGCTTGGTGGGCGAATTGTGCCGAGCGGCAATGCCGCCTCCTTGCAGCTCTGGGTTACCGACACGGGGCACGGCATCACGGACAACGACCTCCCCCACATTTTCGAGCCCTTCTTCTCCACCAAGGCGGAGGGCAGTGGCATCGGCCTCGCCCTCGTCTATCGCGTGATGCAGGACCACGGCGGCCAGATCGAGGTGCGCAGTCAGCCGGGATCGGGCACGACCTTCCTTCTAACTCTTCCGTCCTCCGACGGCGCGGTGTAGCATCGAAGTGTCATGAGTAAAGCGCGCGTCCTCATCGTCGACGACGAAAAAAGCATGCGAGACCTCCTCTCCATCACCCTCGAGAAGGAGGGGTACGACGTGGAAACGGCGGCGGGCGGCGAGCTCGCCATCGAGATGCTCCATCGCGAGATGGTGGACGCCGTCATCACCGACCTGCGCATGCCCAAGGTCGACGGCCTCCAGGTCCTCCGCGCGGCCAAGGAGAGCTCTCCCGACATCGCGGTGATCGTCATCACTGCGGTGGCCTCCACGGAGACGGCGGTGGAGGCCATGAAGCTCGGGGCCTACGATTACATCACCAAGCCTTTCAAGCTCGACGAAGTGAACCTGATCGTCCGCAACGCGCTCGAACGCAAGCGCTTGCGCGACGAGAACCTCTACCTTCGCCGTCAGCTGGAAACGCAGCACCGCTTCGAGAACATCATCGGCAAGAGCGCGCGCATCGCCGAGGTCTTCGACACCATTCGCAAGATCGCGGACAGTCCGTCCACCGCCATGATCACGGGCGAGAGCGGCACGGGCAAGGAGCTGGTGGCGCGCGCTATCCACTTCAACAGCTATCGCCGCGACAA